>NZ_JBHUQX010000509.1:0-6023 GCF_042674225.1 Streptomyces sp. NPDC056948 | reverse complement strand
GCAAGGACCCTTGGCCCGAGGCGCAGAAGGAGGCCATCGAGAAGGTGTCGGCGGCGATCTGCCGCCACCACGGCTGGTCCGAGCGCTCCGTCATCGGCCACAAGGAGTGGCAGCCGGGCAAGGTGGACCCGCGCGGCTTCACCATGGACGGCATGCGCAAGCGCATATCCGACCGGCTGAAGGGCGCCGGGGGCAGCACCAAGCCGGACCCGGACCCCAAGCCCGCGCCCAAGCCGTCCTACGAGCCGTTCCCGGGCGCCGCGTTCTTCCACGTCGGACAGCGCTCCCCGATCATCACGGCGATGGGCCGCCGCCTGGTCGCCGAGGGCTGCAGCCGCTACGAGGAGGGACCCAGCCCCGACTGGTCCGAGGCCGACCGCCGCTCCTACGCCCTCTGGCAGCAGAAGCAGAACTTCTCCGGCAAGGACGCCGACGGCATCCCCGGCAAGCTCACCTGGGACCGGCTGAAGGTGCCCCGGTCCGGGAAGTGAGAGCGTGCGCCCCTCCCCGCGGAGGGGCGCACGGGTGTCACCAGCGGGGGAGCAGCCGCTCGTACTCCGGCTGGAAGCGCTTCATGTAGCCGGTGTCGTCCCGGCTGCGCATCCCCGACTCGACGTAGCGCCGGTGCAGCCGGTCGAGCTGGTCGTGGTCGAGTTCCACGCCGAGACCCGGACCGGTGGGCACCTTGACCGCCCCGTCGCGCAGCTCCAGCACGCCCGGCACGATCACGTCGTCAGCCGAGTTCCACGGGTAGTGCGTGTCGCAGGAGTGGTCGAGGTTGGGGATGGCAGCGCCGACATGAGTCATCGCGGCGAGGCTGATGCCCAGGTGCGAGTTGGAGTGCATCGACAGGGCGAGCCCGAACGCCTCGCAGACGGCGGCCAGTTCACGGGTGCGGCGCAGTCCGCCCCAGTAGTGGTGGTCGGTGAGCAGGACCTGGATCGCGTCCTGCTCGACGGCCGGCTTCAGATGCTCCCAGGCGATCACGCACATGTTGGTCGCGAGCGGCATGGGCGAGTCCTTCGCCACCTCCGCCATGCCCTCGATGCCCTTGGCCGGGTCCTCCAGGTACTCCAGGACGCCGTCCAGTTCGCGCGCGACGTACTTCGACGTCTCCACCGTCCACGCGGTGTTGGGGTCAAGCCGCAGCGGCTGCCCGGGGAAGGCCTCCGCCAGCGCCCGGATCGCGGCGATCTCCTCGTCGGGCGGGAAGACGCCGCCCTTGAGCTTGAACGACCGGAAGCCGTAGCGCTCCTGCATCAGCCGGGCCTGCTCGACGATCCCGGCCGGGTCCAGGGCCTCGCCCCAGTCGTCGGTGATGGCCGGGCGGCCGTCCAGCGCGGGGTGCTCGGCCCACTTGTAGAACAGGTACGCGGCGAACGGCACCGAGTCGCGGACCGTGCCGCCGAGCAGGTCGCTGACCGGACGGCCGAGCAGCTTGCCCTGCGCGTCGAGGCAGGCCACCTCGATCGCCGAGGTGGTCCAGCCGCGCTCGTGGGAGCTGGGCACGGTCGGCAGCAGGGCCGCGTCGATCGCGGCGGCCACGGCCGTGGTGTCGAAGACGTCCATGCCGACGACCGTCTTCGCGGCGGTGTGCAGCCGCTCCAGGCGGGCCGTGCCGCCCGGGGACTCGCCGAGACCCACCGTGCCGTCTTCCAGCACGAGCTGGAGGATGATCCGTAGGGCGAGCGGCTCGTGCACACCGTTGGAGTTGAGCAGCGGCGGGTCGCCGAACGCGATCGGGGTGACGATCAGCTCGCGGATACGCGTGGAGCTCATGCGCCGGCCACCTCCAGTCCGTGGTCGAGGAGTTCGGCGAGCCGGGCGAGATGCTCCGGTTCCGGATCGAGCAGCGGCGCCCGTACGCCGCCGACGTCCAGGCCGCGCAGCGTCACCCCGGCCTTGACGAGCGACACGGCGTAACCGGGGACCTCGTCGCGCAGGGCGACCAGCGGGCCGTAGAACTCGTCGAGGAGCCGGTTGACCAGGGCGTCGTCGTCCTCGGCGAGAGCCCGGTGGAAGGCCAGGGCGATCTCTGGGGCGAAGGCGAACACCGCCGAGGAGTACAGCTCGACGCCGATGCCCTGGTAGGCGGGCGCGGTCATCTCGGCGGTGGGCAGGCCGTTGAAGAACTGGAAGTCCTCCGTGCCCGGCACGGCACGCACCGCGCGGACGATGCGGTGCATCAACTCGATGTCCCCGATACCGTCCTTGAGTCCGACGACCCCGGGCAGGGCGGCGATCTCGGCGGCCGTGTCCTCGGTGAGCCGGGCGGTGCCCCGCTGGTAGAAGACGACGGGCAGCCCGGTCGCGGCGGTGACCTCCCGGACGTACCGCACCAGACCCTGCTGCGGGGCGCTGACCAGATAGGGCGGGAGCAGCAGGATGCCGTCGGCACCGGCCCGTTCGACGCGGGCGGCCTGGTCCCGGGCGACCGCCGGCGGTCCGCCGGCCGCCGCGAGGACCGGGACGCGTCCGGCGGTCGTCCGGACGGCGACCCGGGTGGCCCGCTCGATCTCATCGGTCGACAGCGCGTGGAACTCGCCGGTGCCGCAGGCGACGAACACACCTCCCGCGCCTGCGGCGACACCGGACTCGATGTGCTGGGCAAGCCGTTCCTCGTCCAGTGAGCCGTCCGGTGTGAACGGCGTGACCGGGAAGAACAGCACTCCGTGGAACTTCATGTCTCCCTCATATGTGGGGGGCGGGGTCAGCCCTTGGTGGCGCCGGCGGCGATGCCGGTGACCAGCGAGCGCTGGAGGAGCAGATAGACGACGAGGCTGGGGACGAGGGCGATGACCGCACCGGCCAGCACCACCCCGGAGCCGACCTCGGGGTCGGTGCGCAGGATGGACAGGGCGACGGTGACCGTGTAGTCGGTGGGGTCCTTGGCGGCGATCAGGGGCAGCAGATACTGGTCCCAGATCATGATGAAGCCGAGCACCCCGGCCACGCCGAGCGCGGGCTTGCACAGCGGCAGGACGACCTGCCACAGCATCCGCAGCTCGCCCACGCCGTCGATACGGGCGGCCTCCTCGATCTCGGCGGGGATGTCCTTCATGAACTCGGTGAGCACCATCACCGAGAAGCCCCAGGCACCGAGCGGCAGGATCACACCCCAGACGGTGCCCTTGAGGTCGATGCCGACCACGGGCACATGCCCGAGCACCAGGGACAGCGGGATGGCGATGACCTCCTCGGGGAGCATCATCGTCAGCATGAACAGGGTCAGGATCAGGGCCTGCCCACGGAAGCGGTGCCGGGCCAGCGCGTACGCGGCGAGCGTGCAGACGACGAGCTGGAGCAGCAGTCCGCCGCCCGCGATGACCAGGGAGTTGCCGAAGTAGTCCCAGATGCCGCGCTCACCCGCGACCCGGAAGTTCAGCAGGGTCGGATGGTGGGGGAGGAACGACAGGGTGGAGCCGCTGGCCTTCTCGCTGAAGGAACCGGAGAAGATCGTCAGGAACGGCGCCGCGAAGACGCCCAGAGCGAGCACACAGAGCAGGACGCGCAGCGCCCAGGCGGGGCCCGGCCGGTCGCTCCAGCCGAGGGCGGTGTCGAAGCGGGCGGGGGTGGTGCGCCCGCTCCCGGCCGGCTTGCGCGCGGGAGAGGCGGTCACCGGGGTCCGGACGGGGTCGATGGCGGGAGCGCTCATCTCACGTCTCCCCTCTTGCGGAGGTAGTTGACCGTGACGGTGAGCAGCAGCGTCACGCAGAGCAGAACCACGGAGGCGGCCGAGGCGCCGCCGATGTCGTTACGGGTGAAGCCGAGGGTGTAGGCGCGGGTCATCCACACATCGGTGGACCCGGCCGGGCCGCCGCCGGTGAGGACGTACACCTCGGTGAAGACGCGCAGTCCGCGGATGGCGGCGAGGGTGAGGACGATGCCGAGGGCGGGGCGGATCGCCGGCAGCGTGATGTGGCGCAGCCGCTGCCAGAGCGAGACGCCGTCCATCGCGGCGGCCTCGTACAACGAGCGGTCCACGCCCGCCAGTCCGGCGAGGATGATCACCATGTTGTACGGGGCGAGCATCCAGATGCCCATGGCCATCGTCGCCCACAGCGCCGTGCCGGGGTTGTCCAGGTAGGGCACGGGTCCGAGACCCAGCAGCCCGAGACCGCTGTTGATGAGGCCGTCGGAGGTCGGGTAGTACATCAGCCGCCACATCTCGCCGACCACCGCGGTCGCGGTGACGACGGGAAGGAACACGGCGGTACGGATGATCTTCAGCGAGCGCGCCTGACCCTCCAGCAGCAGGGCGAGGAGGAAGCCGGCGACGATGCCGCCGAGGGACATCCCGATGCCCAGGAGCAGGGTGTGGCCGATGGCGTCCTGGAAGCGGTGGTCGGTCAGGACCCGGGTGTAGTTGTCGAGGCCGACCCACTTGTCACCGAGGAAGGGCCGCACGTCGAAGAAGCTCAGCCAGACGCCCTTGCCCATGGGCAGGAACTTGAAGACGAGGGCGAGCAGCAGGCCCGGGGCGAGGAACAGCCAGGGCAGTACGGCCTTCTTGCCGAGGATCCGGGCTCTGCGCGGCCCGGGAGTCGTCACGGTCGCGGTCATTTCAACAGGTCCTGGTCCTTGAGGTCACCGGCGAGGGTGTCGTTGAGTTCCTTCAGGCCGGAGCGGACGTCGCTGCCGCAGTACGTGAAGATCGCGTTGAGCGCGTCGGCGGTGTCCTGTTTGATCGGAGCGAAGTCGGGGGCGTTGGGGAACTGTGCGGAGGCCGTCTCGTACGCCTTCTGCACGACACTCCAGCGCGGGTCGTCGCGCACCTTCGCCGCGTCCAGCGTGGAGTTGACGGGGATGCGCACCACGGGCTGGTGGTCGCCGGTCATGGCGAGCGTCTGGCCCTCCGGGGAGACCAGGAACGCGGCGAGCGTCTGCTCCTGCTTCGCCTTCCCGGTCTTGGCGCCGAAGTAGACGTTCTCGCCATCGGCCAGCACGTCGTTCCCGGCCGGGCCGGTGGGCGCGGGCAGGACCTCGTACTTGTCCTTGCCGAGCGCCTTGTCGAACGTGGAGATGTTGTACGGGCCGGTGAGGTACATCCCGGCGTTGCCGTCCTGGAAGTTGGTGGTGTTCGCGGTGACGGAGGTCAGGGCGCTGGGCTGGATGACGCCGCTGTCGCCGCAGAAGAGGTTCTTCTTCATCCAGGTGACGGTGCGCAGGGCCGCCGCCGAGTCCATGGCGGGCCGGTAGCCCGTGCCCTCCTTCTCCAGGATCTGCACGCCGCCCTGCCACAGCCAGCTCGAACCCCACCAGGCGACATAGCCGTTCTGGGCGCTGCCCGGGACCACCATGCCGTACGTGTCCTTCTTGCCGTCCCCGTCCGGGTCACGGGTGGCGAAGGCCTTGGCGAGGGCGAGGGTGTCCTGCCAGGTCTTCGGCTGCGGCAGGCCGAGCTTCTCCCGCCAGTCCTTGCGGACGAACAGGGTCATGGCCTGACGTGAGTACGGGATGCCGTAGTGCTTGCCGTCGCGGCCCACGGTGGAGGACCAGGACTTGGCGGTGATCTCGTCATGTCCGGCGATCGAGTCCGGGCTGATGGGCTTGAGCAGGCCCTGGGCCTGGTAGCTGCCCATCAGGGCCGTGTCGTTGATCATGACGTCCGGCAGGTCCTTGGTGGACGCGCGGCTCTGCAACTGCTGGTCGAAGTTCATGACCGGCTGGTAGTCGATCTTGATACCGGTCTTCTTGGTGAAGGCGGCGAACACCCTCTGGTAGGTCTGGGCGGACTCCGGATCGCTCCGGGTCCACACCTCCAGCGTGTTCGGATCGCCGGCCCGGGCGCTGCCGGAACCGGAGCCGCAGGCGGCCGTTCCGAACAGGAGCCCCGAGACGGCGAGCGCGGCAACGAGGCGGCCGCGGCGGAGCCGCATGTCGATGCAGCGTCGGCGATCCCGCATGGATGGTTCTCCGTTCATATCCGTGAACTCACTTCACGAATCTAAATGATCGGCCAAGCTACGGATCGTTTCATCGCCATGTCAATACATGGCTGAAAGATTTCACCGAGGCCATAC
>NZ_JBHUQX010000508.1:0-6024 GCF_042674225.1 Streptomyces sp. NPDC056948 | reverse complement strand
CCCTTGAACGCCGCGATGGGGTAGCCGAGTTCGCGCAGCCGGTCGACGTCACGGCGCAGGGTGCGGGCGCTGACGCCGAGCCGCTCGGACAGGTCGGCGCCGGACCACTCGCGGTGGGCCTGGAGCAGGGACAGCAGACGCAGCAGGCGTGCCGAGGTCTCCAACATGGAAGCGAGTCTGTCAGCCCTTGCGGACAGCCGCTGTCCTCAAGGCTCGTAGGCCAGTTGCGGTACGTCGAAGCAGGTGCGGTTCATGTCGCCCTGGCCGACCCAGCCCTCGCCGTCCTGCCAGCGGGCCACCGACAGGCAGGTCTCGCGGGTCTTCGGGGGCTCGGCGAGCCGCTGGAACTCGACGGGCAGGAGCAGTCCGCCCGCCGTGTAGCCCTGGCTGCGGTTCATGAACGCGTCGACGCACGCGCGCGTGATGCCCGTCTTCGCGCAGGACTTCGCCGCGTCCGTGAACCAGCGTGCGGCGGCCCACCCCTCGAGCTGCCACTGGGAGTGGGTCTCCAGGCCTTTCGTCGCCTCGCGGAACTCCCGTACGGCCGGGTGGCCGGTGTCGTCGAAGTCGCGGCTCGCGCCGGTCGCCCAGAGGGCGTTGCGGCAGCGCGGGGCGTCCTCGTAGTCGTCGGGGACGGTGGACGTCCAGTTCTGCACGTTGGTCACCTTGGCGGTGACGTGGGCGCCGACCTCGTCCATGGCCTGGCAGAGCCGGGCGTTGCCGTGCGAGTCGATGGCGTCGAAGACCAGGTCGGCGCCCTGTTCCTTCAGATCGGCCGCGACGGCGCGGAAGTTGGGCAGGGCGAAGTCGACCTGCTCGGTGACGACCTTGTAGCCCTCGGCGCGCAGGCCCCGCTCGACGAGCCGGGCGTAGGCGGCGGACGCGGACTGGTTGTAGGAGACGACGGCGGCGGTGCGGGCGCCGTGCTCGCGTTTGAAGTAGCGGTAGACCTCGGTGCCGCCGTACAGCTCGCCGTCCCATCCGGTGGTGCCGTCGCGGGGCGCGAGGCTGCCGTAGATGCCGTAGAGGTGCGGGTAGGTGTCGTAGGCGCCGCCGATGGGCTGGCCGCCGATGTCGGGCACGCGCGCGCGGGAGACACGGGAGGCGCCCGCGTAGTCCAGGGCGGTGGTGGCGACCAGGGCGACGACGTCGTCCTCCTCGACCAGCTTGTGCACGCACTCGTTGTTGCCGACGCCGCTGCCGCCGTCGTCGCACAGGCGCACCTCGACGCGGCGGCCGTCGATGCCCCCGCGCGCGTTGAGCCGGTCGAACCAGGCCTTGGCGCCGTCGCGCGGGCCGGTGAAGGCGCTGCCGCCGACCGGGCTGGTGGCGCTGGCGATGATGCCGACCCGCAGGGGCGCGGAGTCGCGGGGCGCCGGGGTGCGGTCGTCGTGCTCGAAGTCGCTCTCCGGGAGCCGGCTGCCGCAGGCCGCGCTCAGGGCGAGCAGCAGCACCGCGGCGAGGATCTCAGCAGCCCGGGACCGGCGACCCATTGCCGCTCATCTGCACCAGCGAGCACAGCGTCTTGACGGACACCTTCCAGGTGCCCTCCTGCTCGACGGCTGTCCCGGAGGCGTCCGGCAGAGCGGTGGCGCCCTTCAGGGTGAGCGTGTACGTCACGTCCGCCTCGGTCGCCGAGGTGAACTCGATCTTGGTGACCTTCGCCTGGACCTGGCCGCCGCGTTCGTCACCGCTGAAGGCCTGCAGCACCGGGCCCATCCGGTCGCCGTTCTCCAGGACGGCCTGTTTGTCCTCGGTCGAGGTCTCCGGGTCGAAGAACGTCTCCCAGTTCTGCTTGATCTCCTTCTCGGCCGCGGTCCGGTCCGCAGGCGCGCTGGCCGGCGCGCTCGTGGTCCGCTCCGCGGTCGGTGTGGGCGGCGTGCTCTCACTGCCGCCGCCGCTGTCGTCACTGCACGCCGCGAGGGCCGGGGCGAGGGCCAGGACCAGGGCGGCCGCGATCGCCGTGCCCCGTCCCGCGGCTCGCGGGCCCTCTGTCGCTTTACCCCGCCTGAGGTCGCTGCCGAGAACCATCTGGCTCACCACCGGGTGTCGGTCCGGGCCATGTGCGCCCGGTGCTTTCAGGGTCAGCTTCCACAGGGCATAGTGCAAGCGATCGCCGGACTTGAACAGGCAGCCAGGCACACAGCCGAACCGAAGCGTGGGAGCCAGCGATGCGGACAAGCCGACTGCGGACCGTGCATCCCGTCCTGTGGACCGGCTGGGCCGCGCTGGCCGCGGGCGCGGTGCTGTGCGTCGTCGGCTGGTACGGCGTCTCCGGCGAGCGCTTCGCGGAACGGCAGCTTCCCTACCTCGCCTCCTGCACGGTCCCCGGCGCGGCGCTGATCGTCTCCGGGGCGGTGCTGCTGGCCCACGGCCGGGGCTCGATCGCCGCCGCGCGCGTGGAGGAGCTGTACGGCCTGCTGGTGGCCGCCGAACCCGCCGACGCGGACGAGACGGGGCAGGCCTCCCTCGCGCCGCTCGCGGTCAGCGGCGAGCAGCTCATGGTGCCGGGCGGCACACTGTGGCACCGCGCGGACTGCCCGCTGGTCGCGGGCAAGGCGGACGCGGTCCCGGTGGACTCCAAGCTGGTGGCGAGCGGTGAACTGGGCCCCTGCCCCATCTGCGAGCCCACCGGGGAAACCGACTGAGCCCGGCCGATGTCCTCGCTGACGTACGACCTCACCCTCGCCGGTCTCTCGGTCGGCAGTGCGGCGGCCCTCACCGGGATCGGCCTGATCGTGACGTACCGCGCGACCGGCGTGCTCAACTTCGCGCACGGCGCGATCGCGATGGTGTGCGCGTATGTGCTGCGGCAGTGCGTGGTCGAGTGGGGCTGGCCGCTGTGGCTCGGGGCCACGGTGACCCTGCTGGTGCTGGCGCCGGGGCTGGGTGTCGTACTGGAACGGTTCGTCTTCCGGCCGCTGGCGGTCCTCGGCGGCGACCCGGCGCAGACGCTGGTGGCGTCCATCGGGGTGTTCGTGCTGCTGGTGGGCGGGGCGGCGCTGCTGTGGGGGCAGGGGGCGCGGGAGGACGCGCCGGAGCTGGTGCCGGACGAGCCGTGGGGGCAGCTCGCGGTGGTGCTGGTGCTGGCCGCCGGGGTCGCGGCGGTGGTCCGCCGGACGCGGTTCGGGCGGGAGCTGCGGGCCGTGGTGGACGACCGGCAGCTCGCCGTGCTGGGCGGCATCGACGCGGACCGGGTCTCGGCGGCGGGCTGGGCGTTCGGCTCGTTCACGGCGGGTCTGACGGGCGTCCTGCTGGCGCCGTACGTGCGTCTCGACCCGTACGGGCTGCCGCTGCTCGTGATGGAGGTCGTGGCGGTGGCGGTGGCCGCGCGGATGCGGAGCCTGCCGGTCGCGGTGGTGGTGGCGCTGGGCATCGGGGTGGCGCAGAGCCAGCTCACGCGGCTGCATCCGTCGGGCTGGGGCGAGCCGTTGCTCCAGGCGGCCGGCACGAACCTGTTCGTCGTCGCCCTGCTGATCGCGGCGCTGGCACTGCCGGGGGCCGATACGCGTGACGCCCTGCCGCGCACGGCCACGGCGCGGGTGCGGACCCCGCCGGGCGCCTGGATCGTGGCCCTCGTCCTGTTCCTGCTGCCGCTGGGCCTCGCCGGACGGGACCTGCACA
Source organism: Streptomyces sp. NPDC056948 (assembly GCF_042674225.1). NCBI lineage: Bacteria > Bacillati > Actinomycetota > Actinomycetes > Kitasatosporales > Streptomycetaceae > Streptomyces > Streptomyces sp. NPDC056948. Next base: position 2,400 of record NZ_JBHUQX010000508.1, on the reverse strand, counting down.
CCTCGGTCCAGGTGCCGGCTCTGGCCGTGATCCTGCTGTCCCTGGTGGTGGTCACCGGCCGGGGCGGCCAGATCTCGCTGGGCCAGGCGGCGTACGCGGGTCTGGGCGCCCTGTTCACCGCGCTGCTGGCGGCCGGCCGCTTCCCGGGGCTGCCCCGGCTGCCGGAGCTGGCGGCCCTCGCGGTGGCGGTCGTCCTGGTGGCGCCGCTCGGCCTGCTCACCGGCTGGCCGGCGATCGGCCGCCGGGGCCTGGCGCTGGCGCTGGCGACGTTCGCCGTCGGCGTGGGGGTGAGCCGCTTCGTCTTCGCGCAGCCGTACGCCACGTCGGGCCTGTCGCTGGGCCGTCCGGCGGGCTTCGACGGGGACCGTGCCTACTACGTCCTGGAGTTGCTCCTGCTGGCGGTCGCGCTGCTGGCGACGCACGCCCTGCGCCGGGGGCGGACGGGCCGGGCCCTGGCGGCCATGCGGGACCACGAGCGGGGCGCGCAGGCGGCGGGCGTCCAGGTGCCGTCCCTCAAGCTGCTGGCCTTCGTCGCGGGCGCCGCGCTCGCCGCACTGGGCGGCGCCATGCTCGGCATGGGCCTGCGCGCCTTCGACGCCGCCGCGTACGACCCGGTGCGCGGCCTGCTGTGGTTCGCGGCGGTCGTGGTGCTGGGCGCCGACAGCACCCTCGGCGCCCTCGCCGCCGCGGCCCTCCTGGTCGGCCTGGACGCGGGCACCCGGGGCGGTGTCGCCGCGGCGCTGATCGGCGTCCTGGCGATCCTCGTGGGCCGCTTCCCCGGCGGCCCCTACGAGGCCCTGCGCGCGGCGGCGGAACGCCTGCGGTTGCGCCGCACACCGGCGCTGACACCGGTGGGTGCCCGGGCCCGCGCGCTGCTGCGCCCGGCGGTGCCACGGGCGGCCCGGCCGGCGCCGGTGCCCGCGGGGGCGACGGCGACGGGAGCGGCCGCAGTGGATGCAGCACGCAGCGGCAGTCGGCCACCGGCGCCCCCGGGCGCTCCCACACCACCCACCCTCGCCGCTCCCCTCCTCACCGCCCGCCGTCTCCACGCCCGCTACGGCGGCTTCACCGCCCTCGACGGAGTCGACCTGGACCTCTCCCCCGGCCGGATCACCGCCGTCGTGGGTCCCAACGGGGCCGGGAAGAGCACCCTGTTCCACTGTCTGGCCGGGACGCTGCGCCCCGCGCGCGGGACCGTGCGGTTCGGTGGGCGGGACATCACCGCGCTGCCCGCTCACGCCCGGACCCGGCTCGGTGTCGCGCGGACCTTCCAGCAACTGGCCGTCTTCCCGTCGCTGACCGTGGCCGAGAACGTCCGGGTGGGCGCCGAGCAGGGCCGGGTGAGCGACCCGGGCGCGGTGGAGCGGACGCTCAGGCTGCTCGGGCTGGACGGGCCGGTGCGGGCACAGCCCGCCGCCGGGCTGCCCACCGGGACGCTGCGCCGCGTCGAACTGGCCCGGGTCCTCGCGGGCGGCCCCCGCGTGCTGCTGCTCGACGAGCCCGCCGCCGGCCTCGACAGTGCCGAAGTGGCCGCCCTGGCCCGGGTCCTGAAGGCCCTGGCCGCCGACGGCACGGCCCTGCTCGTCGTCGAGCACGACGTGGACCTGGTCGCGGGCCTCGCCGACGTCGTGCATGTGATGACCGCGGGCCGGATCGTCGCCTCCGGTCCGCCCGGACACGTCCTGGACGCCCTGGGAACGGCGGCCGGCCGATGACGGCGGTCTCCCTGCGCCACGCGCGCGTGCGCTACGGCCCTCTGGAGGCCCTGCACGGCGTCACCCTCGCCGCCCCCGGCCCCGGCCTCACCGTCCTGCTGGGCCGCAACGGCTCCGGCCGCACGACCGCCCTGCGCGCGCTGGCCGGCACCGTGCCCCTGTCGGGCGGGGCGGTGGTGTGGGACGGCACCGACGTGACCCGCGTACCGGCGTACGAGCGGGCCCGGCGCGGGCTGTGCATGGTGCCGGAGCGGCAGGCCGTGTTCGGCTCGCTCAGCGTGCGCGAGAACCTCGGACTCGCCGCCCCGGACCACACCCCGGCCCTCGAGGCCTATCCGCCGCTGCGTCCCCTGCTGGAGCGGCGGGCCGGCACTCTCTCCGGCGGGGAGCAGCGCATGCTCGCCCTGTCCCGGGCCTTGCTGGCACGCGCGCGCGTGGTGCTCGTCGACGAGCCCGCCCAGGGCATGTCGCCCTCGGTCGCGGCCCGGACGTACGAGCTGCTGGGCGCACTCGACGCGTGCGTGGTGATCGCCGAGCAGCGACTGCCGCCCGACCTGCGGGACCGGCCCGCCCTGGTCTACGAACTGCGCCGCGGGTCGGTCGTGTTCGCCGGGGAGACGGGCGAGCTCAGGCGATGACCGGGAACCGGTGCCCCGCACGGCCAAGGTCCCGTCCGGTCGGCCGA
>NZ_JBHUQX010000507.1:0-6055 GCF_042674225.1 Streptomyces sp. NPDC056948 | reverse complement strand
GGTCGGCTCAGCCCAGCGTCTGGGCCAGCACCCGCGCCGCCCGCTCCACGTCGGCGAAGCCCACGTACAGCGGCGTGAACCCGAAGCGCAGCACGTCCGGCGCCCGGAAGTCGCCGACCACACCCCGCTCGATCAGCCGTTTCATCACCTCGCCGGCGTCGTCGCAGCGCAGGGCGATCTGACTGCCCCGCTCCGCGTGCGCCACCGGCGTCAGGCACTCGACCCTGCCCTCGGGCACGTACTCCGCCACGCACTGGAGGAAGAAGTCCGTCAGCGCGAGGGACTTGGCCCGTACCGCCTCGACCGGCACCCCGTCCCAGACCTCCAGGGCCGCCTCCAGGGCGAGCATGGAGAGGATGTCCGGCGTACCGACCCGGCCGCGCGGCGCACCGGAGGCCGGTTCGTAGTCGCCGCGCATCCCGAACGGCTCGGCGTGGGAGTTCCAGCCGGGCAGCGGGGAGTCGAAGCGGTCCTGCAGCTCCCGGCGCACATACAGGTACGCCGGTGAACCCGGCCCGCCGTTCAGGTACTTGTAGGTGCAGCCGACCGCCAGGTCCACCCCGTGCCCGTCGAGGCCCACCGGCAGGGCGCCCGCGCTGTGGCACAGATCCCAGACGGCGAGCGCGCCCGCCTCGTGCACGGCGGCCGTCAGCGCCGGCAGGTCGTGCAGCCGGCCGGTGCGGTAGTCGACGTGGTTGAGGAGGACGGCGGCGGTACGGCCGGACAGCGCGCCCGGCACCTCCGCCGGTGTCACCGGCCGCAGGGTGCGGCCGGTCATCCGTGCCGCGGACTCCGCGATGTACCCGTCGGTCGGGAAGGTCGTCGCGTCGACGAGGAGCTCGTCACGGCCGTCCCCGGCCATGCGTACCGCCCCCACAAGTGCCTTGAAGACATTGACACTTGTCGAGTCTCCGACCACGATCTGGCCCGCGGCCGCCCCGACCAGGGGGGCGATCCGGTCACCGATCCGCTCCGGCGCCGTCCACCAGCCGCTCTCCTCCCAGGACCGGATGCGCAGCTCGCCCCACTGGCGCCGTACGACGTCCTCGACCCGTCCGGGCACGACGGCCGGCAGCGCGCCGAGCGAGTTGCCGTCCAGATACACGACCTCGTCGAGGACGAACCCGTCCCGCTTGCCGCGCAGTGCGTCGGCGGCGTCCAGCTTCTCGGCTCTCATCGCCGGTTCAGACATAGGACCGCGCCGTCCACAGCTCGGGGAACACGTTCTTCTGCGCGCGCTTCTCCAGCCAGGCCACCCCGGCGGAGCCGCCCGTGCCGGTCTTGGAGCCCATCGCGCGGCGGGTGGCGACCAGGTGGTCGTTGCGCCAGCGCCACACCAGCTCGGCGACATCGCTCAGCGCCTCGCCCAGCCGGGCGACTCCGTCGCTCTCGTCACCCGAGTAGACGGCCGTCCAGGCCGCCTCCACCTCCGGCGACGGCTCGTAGCGCTTCGCCACGTCACGCCGCAGCACGGCCTCCGGGACGTCGTACCCGCGCCGCGCGAGCAGCCGCACGACCTCGTCGTACAGGCTCGGCTCGTGCAGCGCCTTCTCCAGCTCGGCGTGCACCCGCGGCGCGCCCCGGTGCGGGACGAGCATGGACGCGGACTTCTCGCCGAGCAGGAACTCCATCCGCCGGTACATCGCCGACTGGAAGCCGGAGCCCTCGCCGAGGGCGCTGCGGTACGAGTTGAACTGGGCGGGTGTGAGCTGGGCGAGCGGCCTCCAGGAGGCGTTGAGCGCCTCCAGCTCGCGCACGGACCGCTTCAGCGCGGCGGTCGCGGTGGGGATGTCGTCGCCGCGCAGCGCCCGGGCCGCCGTCTCCCACTCGTGGACGATGACGGTGAACCACAGCTCCATCACCTGGGTCGTCACCAGGAAGACCATCTCTCCCGGGTCGTCCGAGAGGGTGTGCTGGAGGTGGGTGAGCACGTCCGCCTTGACGTAGTCCTCGTACGGCGTCGTGCCTTGGAAATCGAGATGCGGGGTCTCGGGCTCGTGAGCCTCGTGGGACATCGCTGTCTCCTGCAGATAACTCCGGGTAGCGGTCCGCCCCTGCCGAATTCCGGCACGGGGGCCCCGGTCCCCACGGGCATACTCCGCAATAATCCCCCGGAACCGCAAGGCCCGCCCGCTGACCGGACGGGCCTCGCGTACACAGACTGCTGTCAGCCCAGGACCTGCGCCGCCGTCGGCGAGGAGTCCTTGAGGAACTGGGAGCAGCGCTCGTACTCCTCCTGCTCGCCGATCGTCTGCGCGGCGCGGGCGAGGGCGTGCAGGGCACGCAGGAAGCCGCGGTTCGGCTCGTGCTCCCACGGCACCGGGCCGTGGCCCTTCCAGCCGCTGCGGCGCAGCGCGTCCAGGCCGCGGTGGTAGCCCGTACGGGCATATGCGTACGACTCCACGGCCGCGCCCCGCTCGAACGCCTCGTCGGCGAGCTGCGCCCAGGCGAGCGAGGAGGTCGGATGCGCGGCGGCGACGTCGACCGGCGCGGTACCCGACGCGAGCATTTCCCGTGGCCCGGGGTCGTCGGGGAGGTGTGTCGGGGGCGGACCCCCGAGAAGGTTCTCGTGAATGGACATGAGGTCAAGTCTGCGCCATCACGACAGCCGCGGCGCAGTCGGCGGCATGGGGAGTGCGCAACCCGGCGCTGCGGGGTGTCCTCGGCCGCTACCCCAGTCGCTTCCGCACCGGCTCCCCCTCCAGCGGCGGCGACACCACACCACCGTGCCGCAGGCACTCGGGCCGCCTGCACCCGGGCGGAGGCCTGCGCACCGTGGCCCCGGCGATCACCGCCCCCACCACCAGCGCCCCCGCACACCACCCCATCGCCCGCCCGAACGCCGCGTCGAAGGCGGCCGGCTCCCGGTACGCCTCCTCCCCCATCCCGGCCAGCAACGGCAGCGCCGCCACCGCCACAAGCCCCGCCGCCCGGGCCGCCGCGTTGTTGATCCCGCTGGCCAGTCCCGCCCGCGCCACATCCACGGAACCCAGCACCGTCGCCGTCAGCGGCGCCACCAGCATGACCAGGCCCAGCCCGAGCACCACCAGCGCCGGCAGCACATCGGCCCAGTAGGACGCGCCCGGCCCCACCCGCAGCATCAGCAGCATCCCCACGGCACACAGCAGCGGCCCCACCGTGAGCGGCAGACGCGGCCCGATCCGGTCGGCCAGCTCCCCGGACCGCGCCGACAGCAGCAGCATCAGCACGGTCGTCGGCAGCAGCGCCGTACCGGCCCCGAGGGCGGAGTAGCCGACGACGACCTGGAGCTGAAGGGCCGCGAGGAAGAAGAACCCGCCGAGGGCCGCGTACACACACAGCGTGACGATGTTGATCACCGTGAACTGGCGGGAGGAGAAGATGTCCGGCGGCATCATCGGCTCGGGCCTGCGCCGCTCCACGACCACGAACGCGACGGCCGCGGCCACCCCGGCCACCGCCGTGACCGCCACCGCCAGACCGCCGTCACCGGCCTCGATCAGCGCATACGTCAGCAGCGCCAGCGCCACCGCCCCCAGCACCGCACCGAGCACGTCGAACCGGCCACGGGCCCCTTCACCGCCCGACTCGGGGACATGCCGCAGCGCCACCGGCACGCACACCAGCGCCAGCGGCACGTTCAGCAGGAACACCCACCGCCAGCCCGGCCCGTCCACCAGCCAGCCGCCGACGAACGGCCCGACCGCCGCGCCGACCCCGCCGAAGCCGGACCACAGACCGACGGCCCGGCCCCGGTCGTCGGGGTGGAAGGACGCCTGGATCAGCGCCAGCGACCCCGGCGTCAGCAGGGCACCGCCCACTCCCTGCAGGGCACGCGCGGCGATCAGCGTCCCCGCGTTCGGCGCGATCCCGCACAGCAGGGACGCCACCGCGAACCACACCACACCGACGACGAACACCTTCCGGCGCCCGAACCGGTCCCCCAGCGCCCCGCCCAGCAGGATCAGGCCGGCCAGCGTGACCATGTAGGCGTTGACCGTCCACTGCAGGGCGGACAGGTTCGCGTCGAGGTCACGGCCGATGCGCGGCAGCGCGACATTGACGACGGTCGAGTCCAGCATGGCCATGCTGGAACCGAGGACGGTGGTGAGCAGGATCCATCGGCCCTGCGGGGAGGCCAGCCGGACATCGGGCATGCAGGGAGCATACGGAAGAGCCCGGCACCACAGGAGGTGCCGGGCTCAACGCGTGCGAACCGGATACGACCGGCGCGAACGGACTTACTTGATCTTCGTGCCCGTGGAGCGCAGGTTGCCGCAGGCCTCGAGGACGCGCTTGGCCATGGACGCCTCGGCCAGCTTGCCCCAGGTGCGCGGGTCGTAGGTCTTCTTGTTGCCGACCTCGCCGTCGACCTTCAGGACACCGTCGTAGTTGCGGAACATGTGGTCCGCGACCGGGCGGGTGAAGGCGTACTGGGTGTCCGTGTCGAGGTTCATCTTCACGACGCCGTTGTCCAGCGCGGTGGCGATCTCCTCGGCGGTGGAGCCGGAGCCGCCGTGGAAGACGAAGTCGAAGGGCCCCGGAGAACCAGCCTTGCCGAACTTGGCGGCGACGCCCTCGTTCAGCTCCTTCAGCAGCTCGGGACGGAGGACGACGTTGCCCGGCTTGTACACGCCGTGCACGTTGCCGAAGGACGCGGCCAGCAGGTAGCGGCCCTTCTCGCCCAGGCCCAGGGCCTCGACCGTGCGGATCGCGTCGTCGACCGTCGTGTACAGGGAGTCGTTGATCTCGTGCGAGACACCGTCCTCCTCGCCACCGGTCGGGGTGATCTCCACCTCGAGGATGATCTTGGCGGCGCGGGCGAGCTCCAGCAGCTCCTGCGCGATGGAGAGGTTGTCGGCCAGGGTCTCGGCGGAGCCGTCCCACATGTGGGACTGGAACAGCGGGTTCAGACCGGCCTCGACGCGCTTCTGGGAGAGCGCCAGCAGCGGACGTACGTACCCGTCGAGCTTGTCCTTCGGGCAGTGGTCCGTGTGCAGCGCGATGTTCACCGGGTACTTCTCGGCGACGATGTGCGCGAACTCGGCCAGGGCGACCGAACCGGTCACCATGTCCTTGTTGAACTGACCGCCCAGGAACTCGGCACCACCCGTGGAGATCTGGACGATGCCGTCGCTCTCCGCCTCAGCGAAACCGCGCAGGGCCGCGTGCAGGGTCTGGGTGGAGGTCACGTTGATGGCCGGGTAGGCGAACTTTCCTGCCTTCGCCCGGTCCAGCATCTCGTTGTAGACCTCGGGAGTTGCGATGGGCATGCGTCCGCTCCTTGTATCTGCGGGTTGGGGTACTGCGCTCTTTACGGCCCTGACCTAGACCTTGGGATGCGACGTCATCGTCGGCCCCATCTTTCCAGACTTGGCCGGAAGGTCCAGGCCACCGTCCACGCCCTGGTCAGGTCCCGGTCAGTCCAGGCCCAGCTCGTCCTTCGAGTACGCGAAGAGGTACGGCACCCCCGCGCCCTCCTGGATCTTCTCCGCGGCACCGGTCGCCCGGTCGACGATCGTCGCGACGGCGACAACCTCGGCCCCGGCCTCGCGCACGGCCTCGACGGCGGTGAGCGGGGAGCCGCCGGTGGTGGAGGTGTCCTCGACGACCAGCACACGGCGGCCCGCGATGTCCGGGCCCTCGACGCGTCGCTGCAGGCCGTGGGCCTTCGCGGCCTTGCGGACGACGAAGGCGTCCAGGCGCTTCCCGCGGGCGGCGGCGGCGTGCAGCAGGGCGGCGGCGACGGGGTCGGCGCCCATGGTGAGCCCGCCGACGGCGTCGAAGTCCAGCTCCGCGGTGAGGTCCAGCAGCACCTGTCCGACCAGCGGGGCGGCCTCGCCGTCGAGGGTGACGCGGCGCAGGTCGACGTAGTAGTCGGCCTCCAGACCCGACGACAGGGTCACCTTGCCGTGCACCACGGCCTTGTCCTTGATCTGCTGCAGCAGCGCGCCGCGTGTGTCCGTCATGGCGCCCAGCTTAAGGGTCCTTCTGATGGATCTCCGCGGCGTCGCGACGCCCGGCACGCACGCTCGCCGCACGGTGCGCAGGGACAGGTGGCTCCGCCACATGACCC
>NZ_JBHUQX010000506.1:0-6077 GCF_042674225.1 Streptomyces sp. NPDC056948 | reverse complement strand
GCTGAAGCGCGGCCGGGTCGTCAAGGCCCGCCGCGCCGACGGGCGGACCGCCGTCTACACGGTCGACGCGATCAAGTCGTACGAGAAGGAGCGATTCCCGAGCCAGGAGGTGTACGGCGCCCGGGGCCGCCCCGAGCTGCGTCTGATCACCTGCGGCGGTGCCTACGACCGACGGAAGGGCTACTCCGGGAACGTCGTGGTCTTCGCCCATCTCACCGCGATCCGCTGACGCCCTGGCCGAAATCAGGCCGTCCGCCTTCTCACCAGATGGACCGCAGCCCCCGATCCCGCCCGGTGTCTTCCCCAGGCCGCGCACATTCCGTTAACTTCCGTGACCCACAGCCCCGTACGAACCGCACGGGGCTTCCGACCCGCGGAGCACCAGCGCCCTGAAGACCCCTCGGGGGCACTCATGACACGCGCCATCTCCCTGCACGACGTGAGCAAGGCCTACACGCGAGGCGCCCGCGTGGTGGACCGGCTGTCGCTGGACATCACCCCGGGCGAGTTCCTCGTGCTGCTCGGCCCGTCCGGCTGCGGCAAGTCGACCGTGCTCAGGATGATCGCCGGGCTGGAGGAGATCGACGAGGGCGAGCTGCTGCTCGACGGCGAGTACGCCAACGACCTGCCGCCGTCCGGCCGGGACATGGCGATGGTTTTCCAGAACTTCGCCCTCTACCCGAACATGACCAGCCGGGCCAACATCGGCTTCCCGCTGCGCATCGAGGACCCCGGCACGGACCCCCGCCCGCGCGTGGACGCCACCGCCCGCATGCTGGGCATCGAGGACCTCCTCGACCGCCTGCCCGCCCAGCTCTCCGGCGGCGAACGCCAGCGCGTCGCCATGGGCCGGGCCATCGCCCGCCACCCCTCCGCCTTCCTGATGGACGAGCCGCTGTCCAACCTCGACGCCAAGCTCCGCACCCATCTGCGGGCTGAGATATCCCAGCTCACCGGGGAGCTGGGCGTCACCACGGTCTACGTCACCCACGACCAGGCCGAGGCCATGTCGCTCGGCGACCGGGTCGCCGTGCTGCGCGGCGGTGTGCTCCAGCAGGCCGACAGCCCGCGCGTGGTGTACGCGCTGCCCAGCAACGTCTTCGTCGCCGCGTTCATCGGCACCCCGCGCATCAACCTCCTGCGGGGCCTGGTGCGTGCCCCGCTGGACGGCGCGATGACCATCAGCCTCGGCAAGCAGTTCCTGCGCCTGCCCGAACCGCTCTCCCTGGACCACCAGTTGCTGCGGGTCCAGCAGGGCCGCGAGGTCATCGTGGGCCTGCGCTCGGAAGCCGTCCGGATCGCCAAGCACTCCTCGGCCCGTCCCGGCGAGGTGCCGATCACCGGCCTGGTCGAGCATGTGGAGTTCCAGGGGCACGAGATCCTCGTCCACTTCAACACCGGCTCCAGCCCCGCCGTCGTCCCCGACCTGGAGGCTCCGCGCCCCCGCCCCGGCCGCCCCGCCCGGCGGCGCCGCCGCGAGGGCTCGGTGCTCACCCGGCTGCGGGAGCGGTCCACAGCCGGGCGGGCCGGACCCGTGGTCGCCCTGGACCACCCCGAGGCCGCCGCCCCCGCCGAACCCCGCCTGCCCGGGGACCTCATCGTCCGCACCACCCCGGACCTGGCCCTCCGGCACGGCATGCAGGTGCCGCTCCTCGTCGACCTCGCCCACCTCTTCGTCTTCGACCAGAACGGCGACCGCATCTGTCCGCACCCGGCGCGCCTGCCCGACCTGGGGGAGTGAGGAGCCGCACACCCGGGCGGGGCCCGCCCCGTGCTGTGATGACCGGCGTGACCGGGACGTCTGGCGTCAGAAAACTATCGCCGCTAGTTTATGTGCCGGACGACGACGCCCCGCCCCCGGAGGAAGCGCGATGAAGGCACACGACGGCATGTACATCGGGGGCGCCTGGCGCCCCGCCGCCGGCCAGGACGTGATCGAGGTCGTGAACCCGGTCGACGAGCAGGTCATCGGCACGGTCCCGGCGGGCACCGCCGAGGACGTCGACACCGCCGTATTGGCCGCCCGCGCCGCCCTCGCGGACTGGGCCGCGACCCCGCCCGCCGAGCGTGCGGCGCGCCTGGCCGCCCTCCGGGACGTGCTCGTGGCCCGCGCCGACGAGATCGCCGAGACGGTCACGGCCGAACTCGGCTCGCCCCTGAAGTTCTCGCAGGCCGTCCACGCGGGCGTGCCGATCGCGGTCGCGGGCTCCTACGCCGAGCTGGCGGCGACGTACGCCTTCGAGGAGAAGACCGGCAACTCGGTCGTGCACCACGAGCCGGTCGGTGTCGTGGCCGCGATCACGCCCTGGAACTACCCCCTGCACCAGATCGTCGCCAAGGTCGCCCCGGCCCTCGCGGCGGGCTGCACGGTCGTCGTGAAGCCCGCCGAGGACACGCCGCTGGTCGCCCGCCTGTTCGCCGACGCGGTGCACGAGGCCGGGATCCCGGCGGGCGTCTTCAACCTGGTCACCGGCCTCGGCCCGGTCGCCGGCCAGGCCCTCGCCGAACACCCCGGCGTCGACCTGGTCTCCTTCACCGGCTCCACCGCCGTCGGCCGGCAGATCGCCGCGATCGCCGCCGGGCAGGTCAAGAAGGTCGCCCTCGAACTGGGCGGCAAGTCCGCCAACGTCATCCTCCCGACCGCCGACCTGGCCAAGGCGGTCAACGTCGGGGTCGCCAACGTCATGTCCAACTCCGGGCAGACGTGCAGCGCCTGGACGCGCATGCTCGTCCACCGCGAACGGTACGAGGAGGCCGTGGAACTCGCGGCCGCGGCCGCCGCCAAATACGGGGACCGCATCGGCCCCGTCGTCAACGCCAAGCAGCAGGCCCGGGTGCGCGGCTACATCGAGAAGGGCCTGGCGGAAGGCGCCCGCCTGGTCGCCGGCGGCCCCGAATCCCCGCACGAGACGGGCTACTTCGTCAGCCCGACCGTCTTCGCCGACGTCACCCCGGACATGACCATCGCCCAGGAGGAGATCTTCGGCCCTGTCCTGTCGATCCTCCCCTACGACGACGAGGAGGACGCCCTGCGCATCGCCAACGGCACGGTCTACGGCCTGGCCGGCGCCGTCTGGGCCGGTGACGAGACCGAGGCCGTGGCGTTCGCGCGCCGGATGGAGACCGGCCAGGTCGACATCAACGGCGGCCGGTTCAACCCCCTCGCGCCCTTCGGCGGTTACAAGCAGTCGGGCGTGGGGCGCGAACTCGGCGTGCACGGCCTGGCCGAGTACCTCCAGACCAAGTCCCTCCAGTTCTAGAACCAGGGGAGTCCCTTCCGTCATGGCTGTCCGCGCCGCCGTTCTGCCCGCCGTCGGATCCCCGCTGGAGATCACCGGCATCGACCTGCCGGACCCCGGACCCGGACAGGTCCGCGTCCGGCTCGCCGCCGCCGGGGTCTGCCACTCCGACCTGTCCCTGTCCGACGGGACCATGCGCGTCCCCGTCCCCGCCGTCCTCGGCCACGAGGGCGCCGGCACGGTCGTCGCCGTCGGCGAGGGCGTCACCCACGTCGCGCCCGGCGACGGGGTCGTCCTCAACTGGGCCCCGTCCTGCGGCGCCTGCCACGCCTGCTCGCTCGGCGAGGTCTGGCTGTGCGCCAACGCCCTGAACGGCGCCGCCGACGTCTACGCCCGCACCGCCGAGGGCACCGACCTCCACCCCGGCCTGAACGTCGCCGCGTTCGCCGAGGAGACGGTCGTGTCCGCCGCCTGCGTCCTGCCCGTGCCGCAGGGCGTCCCGCTCATCGACGCGGCCCTCCTCGGCTGCGCCGTCCTCACCGGCTACGGCGCCGTCCACCACTCGGCGCAGGTCCGGCCGGGCGAGACGGTCGCGGTGTTCGGCGTCGGGGGAGTGGGCCTCGCCGCCCTCCAAGCGGCCCGGATCGCGGGCGCCTCGAAGATCGTCGCGGTGGACGTCTCCGCCGAGAAGGAGGAACTGGCCCGGGCGGCCGGCGCCACCGACTACGTCATCGCCTCCGAGAACACCGCCCGCGAGATCCGCGCCCTCACCGGCAAACAGGGCGTGGACGTCGCCGTCGAGTGCGCCGGCCGCGCGGTCACCATCCGCACGGCCTGGGACTCCACCCGGCGCGGCGGCCGCACCACGGTCGTCGGCATCGGCGGCAAGGACCAGCAGGTCACCTTCAACGCCCTGGAGATCTTCCACTGGGGCCGCACCCTCTCCGGCTGCGTCTACGGCAACTCCAACCCGGCCGAGGACCTCCCGGTGCTCGCCGAGCACGTCCGGGCGGGCCGCCTCGACCTGAGCGCGCTGGTGACGGAGCGGATCTCCCTGGAGGGCATCCCGGCCGCGTTCGAGAACATGCTGGCGGGCAAGGGCGGCAGGGCCCTGGTCGTCTTCTAGCCCGGTTCCCCCGCGCCCCGGCCTCCGCGCGAGGCCGGGGCCTCAGGCATGCCCGCCCGCACAGTGGGTGCCAAGTACAGGTAAAAGTCCTGGTGCGCGACCCGTTGACGTCCATACCGTCCGGTCAGTACGTTCCCCGAACCCGACCCACCCCCCGTTCCGTCCCCGCACCCATCGGAGCGTGCACCGCATGGACACGGCACCTTCCGCTCAGCCCGCCACCACCACCCCGGCCGCCGGCAATCGCCGCCGGGTAGCCACCGCGGCAGCGCTCGCCTCGGCAGTCGAGTGGTACGACTACTTCGTCTTCGGCATCGCCGCGGCTCTCGTTCTCGGCGATCTCTACTTCCCCGCGGGCAGCCCCACCGCCGGCGTCCTGGCCTCGTTCGCCACCTTCGCCGTCGGCTTCCTCGCCCGCCCCATCGGCGGCATCGTCGCCGGCCACCTCGGCGACAAGCGCGGCCGCAAGCCGATGCTGGTCCTCGCCCTCACCCTGATGGGCGTGGCCACCACCGGCATCGGCCTGCTGCCGACGTACGACACGATCGGCGTCGCGGCCCCGATCCTGCTGGTCCTGCTCCGCGTCGCCCAGGGCGTCGCCGTAGGCGCCCAGTGGGGCGGCGCGATGCTGATGGCCACCGAGTACGCCCCCGAGGGCAAGCGCGGCATCTACGGCAGCTTCGTCCAGCTCGGCGTCCCCATCGGCGTGGTGACCGCCAACACGGTGTTCCTGCTGGCCGGCGCGTTCACCACCGACTCCGAGTTCGCGGCCTGGGCCTGGCGTGTGCCGTTCCTCGTCGGCCTGCTCGTCCTCGTGCTCGCCTGGTACATCCACACCCGCGTCGAGGAGACCCCCGAATTCCGGGAGGCGGAGAAGAAGCTGGCCGAGAAGGAGAAGGGCGAGCAGTCCTCTCCGCTGCGCACGATCCTGCGCGGCCACCTCGGTACGGTGCTCCTCGCCGGCGGTTCCTTCGCCGTGAACACGGCGACCTTCTACATCATCATCACCGGCGTGCTCGACTACACGACCCGCGAACTCGGCATGAAGAAGAGCGCCGTCCTCATGGTCTCGCTGTGCATCAGCCTCACCCAGCTCGTGCTGATCCCGGCCGCCGCCGCGCTCTCCGACCGGGTCGGCCGCATCCGGATCTACGCCATCGGCGCGGTCGGCATCGCGCTGTGGGCCGTACCGCTCTTCCTGCTGATCGACACCGGCTCGCTGCTGTGGCTCGCGGTCGGCACATTCGTCGCCAGCTGCTTCCTGAGCATCATGTACGGCCCCCAGGCCGCCCTGTTCGCGGAGCTGTTCACGCCCGAGATGCGCTACACCGGCGCCTCCCTCGGCTACCAGATCGCGGCCGTCGCCGGCGGCGGGCTCGCGCCCTTCGTCATGGTGCTGCTGCTGGAGGCGACGGGCACCTCGATGGCCGTGTCCGGCTACATCATCGTGCTCTCGGTGATCGCACTGGTCTCGATCAAGGTCCTCGCGGACCGTGCGCGTGCGGCGGAAACCGCGGCGGAACCCGCGGCCGAACCGGCGGCGGAGGCCGAGTCAGCGGGCTGAGTCCGCGGCCTCCTCGGGCCGGGGCTCCGGAGCCGCTCCCGGAGCCCCGCCCCGAGCCGCCGCCCGCGACCGCGACCCGGTCCGGGACACCGCGCCACCCGCCCGGCACACCACACCCCCCACCCGGGTCAGCCGCCCCCGCCCCACC
>NZ_JBHUQX010000505.1:0-6081 GCF_042674225.1 Streptomyces sp. NPDC056948 | reverse complement strand
GGCCAGAGCGCTACCCGCTCTGGCCCGCATGACGTGATGGAGGAGAGACCCTGGTACATCAACGGGTCTCCCCCGACCGGGACTGGCGTTTGTCCAAGGCAGGCGCAGTTTGCGGCCGCTGCCTAGGAGCGGTGAGTTCCGCTCCCCGATAGGAGGTACCCGCGGCTGGTCGCGACGCGGATCACGTCCCGCAAAGCCCCGGTCAGTTCCTTCGCCAACCAGCGCAGGTCTTCCAGGCCTGCCTCCTGGTCGACGAGGGTATCTGAGGCCTCCTCCAGCAGCTCGGTTGCCGTGCCCAGTTGCACCGCTTCGATACTGTCTGCCAGGCGGGCCATATAGCCGCCGCTGGCGTCGGTGCTCAGGTAGCAGGGCTTGCCCTCCGGGCCCGACCACGGGAGCAGCCGCAGTTCGTTCGATGCCGTCATCCTTGCTTCTGCCTCTCGTCGGTCACTTGGTGAGTGGTGAAGACGGCGTCAACGCCGTCCCCCGGGAACACCAGAAGCGCGGCCTCGACGACTCGCCCGGTCGTGTCAGTCGCGATGCGTGTGATGGCGAGGACTGCCATGGCAGAGCCGATCCGGAGGGCCGATGCTTCGTCCGGTGATGGTGGGCGGGCAGATACCGTTTCGCGGACAACCGCCGGCGGCGAGCTCAGAACGGCAAAGCGCGTGGCCGTCTCCCGCCACGAGGAGTCGTCGACCAGCACTCCGGCCGGTGCCAGGTCGCGCGGGATGTAGATGCGGGCCAATCCGTGCGGCGACTCCCCCTCGTGGCTGATGCAGACGAACTCCGTGAGAGGACTGCCCGTCGGCACTGCCAGCAAGGTCGTCAGGTGCCCTTGTGCCGGGACCGTGTCGGTGCGAACGGTGACGTGCAGGGCCGTTTCCGCCGCGGTCCACGGGTCCAACGTTCCCCATCCTCCGACGTAGAGGATTTTGCGGGCCGGACGACGAGCGAAGTTCCCCCTGCCGTGGATCTTCTCGACGAGGCCTTCTCCCTGAAGCACGGCGAGGGCTCTCCGCAGTGTCACCGTGCTGACCTTGTATCGGTCGGCCAGGCCGGCTTCTGACGGAAGACGTTCGCCCGGCTTGATGCGGCCGGTCGTGATCTGGTGCCGCAGATCCTTGGCGATTTCATGACGGCGTGAAGGCACGAACCCGATCACCGCCTTCTCTGCATACGAACGGCGGCGAGGCGGGTTCGTGCGTGTATGGTCAGCAGCTCGCCGGACTCGAAGAGGAGTTGCTTACCGCCTTGGGGTAGCTGGATGAGGTCGCTCACCCGGCATGCCGTGCCGCCGAGTTGAATGACGTCGCCGCGCTGCACGGTGGTCGCGGTGACCTCGACGTTGGATGCCAGCGCGCCGCCGGCCCAGCCGCTCACCGCTCCGCCTCCGCACGCGTGGGGTGGTGGGGCGCCGAGTGGCACGGGCAGGCGCATGTCTCGACGACCACCGGCAGGTCGATCGGTGCCGAGACCGGGGAGGACTCCGCGCAAGCAAGATGCGTGCCGATGATGCAGTCGGTCGACCAGTAAGGAACGACCGAAGCCTCAATGATGCGGGGCTGTTGGCGAGGAGTCATCAGCTGACCCCCACTAGGGACGACCAGGCTTCAGCGGTCAGATGCGAAGCGACTACCACCTCGCGCGGCTGCACTCGCCTCTCCCCAACCAGCACGTAGGGGCGGACAAGCGCGTTGTCCTCCCCCGCGAGCGGGTGACGGTGACTCGCGGTGTCGGCAGACCGGCTCGGGAAGACCGTCGACGCGTCAGCGGACGCAGGGAGAACGGGGGTCGCCAGAGGCCGGGACAGCCGTAAGGGACGGCGGTGCCTGCCCTTGGGAAAGTACCGCGCTCTGGCAAGCGAGGCGGCACGGCGGACACGGTTGAGCATGCTGCTCAGCTCCTATCGCTGATGGCTCGGTCCCCCGACATCGCCCGTCGTGGGGACCGCTTTGCTTACGACCGCCCAGAGGGTGCGGTCGTTCAGGCTGGTGGCGAGGAGCCCGAATCGATCGGCATCCGCCACCACTTCCAGGACCTCCCGCCATATGTCGGCGGAGAGCGATTCCGGCACCTCCGCTTGGACCGACGCGTACCGGTCGCGCTCCTCAACGCGTGCGGGAAGCCCGAGGTCTGACAGCCGGGCAGCGATGGCCGCCGCGCGAACTCCCGAAGCGGGCACAGGGCAGCCTCCGTCACCGGCGATCACTTTCAGTGAAGCTAGTTAACTAGATTAGAGCTAGTGGACTAGATTTTCCATATGTCTGAGCAGCCGCCCTACCTCCGTATCGCCGACGAGCTCCGGCGGCGGATCGCGGAGCACGTGTGGGAACCCGGTGACCGCCTGCCGTCCCGCGCCCAGATCGGCCAGGAGTGCGGAGTGGGCGAGAACGTCGTCCGCCGAGCTCAGGAGCTGCTGATTTCCCAGGGTGTGCTTGAAGGGCGCGCCGGTTCGGGCACGTACGTCGCCGAGCCCCGACAGCGGGTCCGGGTCGTCCGGTCATCAGCCCGGGAGCAGCCCAGCGGATCGCCCTTCCGGGCAGACATGAAGGCCGTGGGCAGGCAAGGGGACTGGGAGAGCCGGACCGAGGCCAAGGTGCCGGCTCCAGCGGACATCGCTGGACGGCTCGGCATCGCCGAAGGCGACCTGTGCGTCCGGACGGCGTACGAGTTCCTGGCCGATGGCAGGCCGGTGCAACTGTCGACGAGTTGGGAGCCCTACGACCTCACCGCCGGCACGCTCGTCGTCCTCCCCGAGGGTGGGCCGCACGCCGGGGCTGGAGTCGTGAACCGCATGGCCGCGATCGGCGTCACCGTCAGCCACTCAGTCGAGCAGCCGGAGCCGAGGCAGGCGACCGCCGAGGAGGCATCACTACTCGGTATCCAGAAGGCCGCACTCGTGACGCACATCCGGCGGACGTACTACAGCGACGACGGGCGGCCCGTGGAGACGGCGGACATCGTGGTGCCCGCAGCTCACTGCGAGATCGTCTACGAGATCCCGATCAACCGTCACTAACCCTGTCCCAGCCCCCTGTCGAAGTCGAATGCGTGTCGAAGGCCGATCGAAGAGACGCCCAACGCCTGAAGAGAAGCAGGTCAGCAGCGATGTTAGACGAGACAAACCAAGCGCCTTCTAAGCGCTTGGCCGCAGGTTCGAGTCCTGCCGGGGGCGCCACTCCTACCAGCGCAAACGCCCCAGAGGGGTCATCCCCTCCTGGGCGTTTCGCGTCTCTGACGCCAGCGCTGACGGCAACGACCGTGTCACTCGACGGCCAGCAGGCCTCCCGGCTTGTCCAGGGCAGCCCGATCGTGGGTTCGATCCCGCCACCCCGACTCGCGCCCGCCCCCTACTGCCCCTCGAAGAAGCCGGACTTCAGGTCCCCGATGACGGCGTTGAGTGGATGCCCACTCACGATGAACGGTCCACCCCATGGCGCGCTGAGTGCGAAGAGCAACGCCAGGCTCAGCCCGACCACACTCGCAACGCCTACGATGAGCAGCGACGTTCGCAGGCTGCTGCGGAAGACCAGGGCGCCGGAGTTCACGATCAAGGCCAGTCCGCTGACCACAAGCGTGACGACGTACAGCGACGGAACATCACGCGAGGCGGCCGCGACGCGGGCGCGACGACTACTGGTGACACCGTCCAGGGAAGACAGCAACTCCGTCCCTGCCGCACTTCCCACCTCGGGCCGGGCCGCCTCGGCGCGAACACTCCGCTCCATCCGTGCGATCGCGCGAGCGGTGGCCGGGTCATCACCGGACGCCGCTGCTGTGCCCCTCCATTCCCTGGCACGCGTGGTCTGTAGGTAATCCAGAATCGCCGCATGGATCGGCTCCGACTGGACTCGCGGACTTGTCGCCGCCCATGCCAAGCGGGAGGCCGCGGCCGCCTCGTCACTCACCAACCCCTCGGCTGCACGCAGGTAGCCGGCCTCGCTGGCCAGTGAGAGTGCCGCAAAGATCGCAAAGGCAGCACCGAGTGTCGGCATCAGAGGTGTGGCGATCTGCGGCACCCGATCCCGTTCCCCAACGGGTACAAGCATCCGGACGCCGATGCGCGCCGCAGCCGCGACCAGTAGGGCAAGTAAAAGCCCGCCCACAACCAGCACCACCGCCGGCAGCGAGGTCAACCAGTTCATCAGATCACCTACAGCGTGTTCCCACCAGCGCCCCACGGCGGCGACGCTTCGGCACCGCGACCAGGAACTTCTCGTCGACCACTTTCAATGAACGCCCCATGATCACAGGTCGAAGTCCTTTGACGCCCTCGACGCCCGGCACGGCATCTCGTTTCGTTGGCCAAAAGGCCGAACTGCATGCCACCAGCTCGTATCGCGGCCCTAGATCCTGCCCTGCGCCGGAGGCCAAGGTGGTTCCACTCCCGGTCGCGGACACCCACCGCCCGTCACCGCAGCCACCTGAGCGGCGAGATTCCTGGTTCACCTGCGTCGATCCCTCAGGTGTGAGCCCGCGGCTGCACGTCCAGCGCGTCCCCAAGGGGAAAGCCGCCCTGCACAGTGGTTGTGGCCAAGCGCCTCGGCCGTCAGATGCTGCCGAGCCGGCCGCCGCGCGTAGCGGATAAGCGGATAGCGGATGCGCAAGGGCCCCACGGCCCCACTGACAGTCGTCCCGCATAGAGTCGGTCTCCCGACCATGGGCCGTGGAAAGGAAGCGACGTGCGGCTGCGCTGTGCTGTGCTGGACGACTTTCAGAAGGTGGCGACCGAGGTCGTCGACTGGTCGGCGATCTCGGGCGAGGTGGAGGTCGTGTCCTTCGACACCCATCTGGACGGCGAGGACGCCCTGGCCGCCGCCCTGGCCGAGTTCGACATCGTGGTGACCCTGCGCGAGCGCGTGTCGTTCCCCGGGTCGCTGATCGCCCGCCTGCCCCGGCTGAAACTGATCGTCGCCTCCGGCATGCGCAACTCGGTCATCGACTACGCGGCCGCCGAGAAGCACGGCGTCACCGTGTGCGGGACGGCCAGTTCCTCCACCCCGCCCGTGGAGCTGACCTGGGCCTTGCTGCTCGGCCTCGCCCGCGGTCTCGTCGAGGAGAGCAACGCCCTGCGCTCGGGCGGCCCCTGGCAGTCCACCGTCGGCGCCGACCTGCACGGCCGTCGCCTCGGGCTCCTCGGCCTCGGGAAGATCGGCAGCCGCGTGGCCCGGGTCGGCCTCGCCTTCGGCATGCACGTCAGCGCGTGGAGTCAGAACCTCGGCCAGGAGCGCGCCGACGAGATCGGCGTCGAACTCGCCCCCTCCCGGGAGGACCTCCTCGCGAGCAGCGACTTCGTCTCGGTCCACCTGGCGCTGAGCGACCGCACCCGCGGGCTGCTCGGGCCCGCCGAACTCGCGCTCCTCAAGCCGACCGCGTATCTGATCAACACCTCGCGCGCGGCCATCGTCGACCAGGAGGCCCTCCTCGCCGCCCTGCACGAGGGCCGGATCGCCGGCGCCGGAATCGACGTCTTCGACATCGAGCCCCTGCCCGCCGACCACCCGATGCGCACCGCCCCCCGCCTCCTCGCCACCCCGCATCTGGGCTACGTCTCCGACGCCAACTACACGACGTACTACGGCCAGGCGGTGGAAGACATCCGCGCGTTTCTCGCGGGAGCGCCGGTGCGCCGGCTGCCCTGACGCCCGTACAGCTCGGAATACGGACACAACAATGGCCGGGACCCGGTATCGGGTCCCGGCCATCCTCCGCCGTACGAGTGGACTCACGCGAGGGGCGCCGACGCGGACACGGCGCCTCGGACTCGGCGGGAGTCAGGCCCTCTTGCCGGGGACGACGGTGCTGCTGGTGCAGGAGACCTGGCTGTGCGAGGTCGGGCAGTCCTGCGTCGAGTCGTTGACGACGGTGACCTTGCCGCCATTGTCGGTGGTGTACGTGTACTGGCTCAGTTCCACGCAGCGAACCTGACCGTTGCCGTCGTCGACGCACTTGCCGGAGTCGCCGAGGGCGGAGGCCTGGGCGGCGCCGACACCGATCAGAGCGAAGCTCCCCAGAATTCCCGCTGCCGCCGCGATCATCTTCGAATTGAGCATTTACCTTTTCCTTTGCGGTCGACTC
>NZ_JBHUQX010000504.1:0-6095 GCF_042674225.1 Streptomyces sp. NPDC056948 | reverse complement strand
GGGACCGCCGCACCCCCTGTTCGGGGGGCGGGACGACGGCGGTCCCCGCGAGAGACGCGGGCCTGGTCAGGGCCGGGCTGGCGCGTCAGTAGGGTCCATGGAGGTCCGGGAGCCGCTCCGGAGGTCCTTGACGCCTACGGCGTCGACCTGGGCGGGGAGCCGCTCCCGCCCTGCCGACACCCACCAATGTGCAGGACTCGTGTTAAGCGGGTGCTGCGCGAACGTGACACGCTCGTACCACTTCCGCGAAGTCCACGAAGATCACGGACGCCGCAAGTTCACCCGGTTCACGGGTGGTTCACCGGGTGTTCGCCGCCGCTTTCCCGGTCCTGGCGAGGAAGGACAGCAGGTCCTGCCGGCTGACCACACCGGTGGGCTTGCCCTCGACCAGGACGATCGCGGCGTCCGCCTTGCCCAGCACGGCCATCAGGTCCTCGACCGGTTCGCCGGAGCCGACCTGGGGCAGCGGGCCGGACATGTGCTTCTCCAGGGGGTCGTCGAGCGAGGCGCTCTTGCTGAACAGCGCGTCCAGCAGCTCACGTTCGACGACCGAGCCGACGACCTCCGCGGCCATCACGTCGGGGTGGCCCGCGCCCGGCTTGACGACCGGCATCTGCGAGACGCCGTACTCACGCAGCACGTCGATGGCCTGGCCGACCGTCTCGTCCGGGTGCATGTGGACGAGGGAGGGCATGAGGTCGCCCTCCTTGTCGGCGAGGACGTCGCCGACGCGGGCGCTCGGGCCCGTGTCCTCGAGGAAGCCGTAGTCGGCCATCCACTCGTCGTTGAAGATCTTGCTGAGGTAGCCGCGCCCGCTGTCCGGCAGCAGCACCACCACGACGTCGTCCGGGCCGAGCCGCCCGGCCACCTCCAGCGCGGCGACGACCGCCATGCCGCAGGAACCGCCGACCAGGAGGCCCTCCTCCTTGGCCAGGCGGCGGGTCATCTGGAAGGAGTCCTTGTCGGACACGGCGACGATCTCGTCCGCGACGGTCCGGTCGTAGGCGGTCGGCCAGAAGTCCTCGCCGACGCCCTCGACGAGGTAGGGCCGCCCGGACCCGCCGGAGTAGACGGAGCCCTCGGGGTCGGCGCCGACGACCCGCACCGTGCCGTCGCTGATCTCCTTCAGATAGCGCCCGGTCCCGGAGATGGTGCCGCCGGTGCCCACGCCCGTCACGAAGTGGGTGATCTTCCCCTCCGTCTGCTCCCACAGCTCGGGGCCGGTGGAGTGGTAGTGGGAGAGCGGGTTGTGGGGGTTGGAGTACTGGTCGGGCTTCCAGGCGCCCGGCGTCTCACGGACCAGCCGGTCGGAGACGTTGTAGTAGGAGTCCGGGTGCTCGGGGTCCACCGCGGTCGGGCACACGACCACCTCGGCGCCGTACGCGCGCAGCACGTTGATCTTGTCGGTGCTCACCTTGTCGGGGCACACGAAGATGCACTTGTACCCCTTCTGCTGCGCCACGATGGCGAGCCCGACACCGGTGTTCCCGCTGGTCGGCTCGACGATCGTGCCGCCGGGCTTGAGCGCGCCGCTCTCCTCCGCGGCCTCGATCATGCGCAGGGCGATGCGGTCCTTCACGGACCCGCCGGGGTTGAAGTACTCCACCTTGGCCAGGACGGTCGCCCTGATGCCCTTGGTCACGCTGTTGAGCCTCACCAGCGGGGTGTTGCCGACGAGACTGATCATCGAGTCGTGGAACTGCACCGTTGTCTCCGGATGCCGCAGAAGAAGTGGTCTGAGTGGTGCCGCCAGCCTATGTGCTGCCCGTGGTCCGTGACGGTCGTTCACTCCGCGTTGAGATTGGGCAACGGCCTGTACGGGGCAAGCACAGGGTGTACGGGTTCGAGGAGGTGGCGGCGACGCATGACGAGCATGTCGAGGGCGAGGGTGGCCCGGCGGATCGCGGCCGGCGCGGCGTACGGCGGCGGCGGGATCGGTCTGGCGGGGGCGGCCGCCGTGGGGCTGGTGCTGGCGGAGGTGCAGCTTGCGCGGCGCCGGGTGGGCAACGGCACGTCCGGTCACGTGCCGAACGCGGACGGGCTGTACGGCCGTGCGTACGCCGGCCCCGGTGAGACGCCGCTGCGGCTGACCATGCTGGGCGACTCCACGGCCGCGGGCCAGGGCGTGCACCGGTCCGGGCAGACACCGGGGGCGCTGCTGGCGTCGGGGCTCGCGGCACTGGCGGAATGCCCGGTGCGGTTGCGCACGGTGGCGACGCCCGGGGCCCGTTCGGACGACCTGGACCGCCAGGTGGCCCTGGTGCTGGCCGACCCCGATCCGGTGCCCGACATCTGCGTGATCATGGTCGGCGCCAACGACGTCACCCACCGCATGCCCCCGACCCGCTCGGTGCGCTGCCTGGCGTCGGCGGTACGGCGGCTGCGCACGGCCGGTGCGGAGGTCGTGGTCGGCACCTGTCCCGACCTGGGCACGATCGAGCCGGTCCGGCAGCCGTTGCGCTGGCTGGCGCGACGGGCCTCCCGCCAGTTGGCGGCCGCCCAGACGATCGGAGTCGTCGAGCAGGGCGGCCGCACCGTGTCCCTGGGCGACCTGCTGGGCCCCGAGTTCGCCGAGAACCCGCGCGAGCTGTTCGGCCCCGACAGCTACCACCCCTCCGCCGAGGGCTACGCGACGGCGGCGATGGCGGTGCTGCCGAGCGTCTGCGCCTCCCTCGGCCTGTGGCCGGCCGACGAGGAGCGCCCGGACGCCTCCCGTCGCGAGGGCTTCCTGCCGGTGGCCCGGGCGGCGGCGGAGGCCGCCTCGGAGGCGGGCACGGAGGTCGCGGCGGCGATGCCGACCGGGTCGCGGGGACCGTGGGCCCTGCTGAAGCGAAGGCGGCGCCGGCGGGTACCCGAGCAGGAGCCGGCGCCTGTCACGCCCTCGAACTGAAGGCGGGAAAAGCAAGCGCTTAGTAAACTGCGGCCAGGGTCACACCGCGAGACCCGTGACCCAGCCCATACGTACGGGTAACTTCCCAGACAGCCCAGCCAGACCACCCGGTACGTCAATGGAGCCGTGATGCCCGAAGCCGTGATCGTCTCAGCCGCCCGCTCCCCCATCGGCCGCGCCGTCAAGGGCTCTCTCAAGGACCTCCGCCCCGACGACCTGGCCGCCACGATCGTCCAGGCCGCCCTGGCCAAGGTCCCCGAGCTGGACCCGAAGGACATCGACGACCTGATGCTCGGCTGCGGCCTGCCCGGCGGCGAGCAGGGCCACAACCTCGGCCGCATCGTGGCCGTGCAGATGGGGATGGACCACCTGCCGGGCTGCACCGTCACCCGGTACTGCTCCTCCTCCCTGCAGACCTCCCGCATGGCCCTGCACGCCATCAAGGCCGGCGAGGGCGACGTCTTCATCTCGGCCGGCGTCGAGACCGTGTCCCGGTACGCGAACGGCAGCTCGGACCTCCCGGGCACGCACAACCCGCTCTTCGCCGACGCCGAGGCCCGCACCGTCGAGACCGCCCAGTCCGAGGGCTCGACCTGGCACGACCCGCGCGAGGACGGCCTGGTGCCCGACGCGTACATCTCGATGGGCCAGACTGCCGAGAACCTGGCCCGCTCCAAGGGCGTCACCCGCCAGGACATGGACGAGTTCGGCGTCCGCTCGCAGAACCTCGCCGAGGAAGCCATCAAGAACGGCTTCTGGGAGCGCGAGATCACCCCGGTGACGCTCCCCGACGGCACGGTCGTCTCCAAGGACGACGGCCCGCGCGCCGGCGTCACCCTGGAAGGCATCCAGGGCCTCAAGCCGGTCTTCCGCCCGGACGGCCTGGTCACCGCCGCCAACTGCTGTCCGCTGAACGACGGCGCCGCCGCGCTCGTGATCATGTCCGACACCAAGGCCCGCGAGCTCGGCCTCACCCCGCTCGCCCGCATCGTGTCGACCGGCGTCTCCGGCCTCTCCCCCGAGATCATGGGCCTCGGCCCGGTCGAGGCGAGCAAGCAGGCCCTGCGGCGGGCCGGGCTGGGCATCGACGACATCGACCTGGTCGAGATCAACGAGGCGTTCGCCGCCCAGGTGATCCCCTCCTACCGCGACCTGGGCATCCCGCTGGAGAAGCTGAACGTCAACGGCGGCGCCATCGCCGTCGGACACCCGTTCGGCATGACCGGCGCCCGCATCACCACCACGCTCATCAACTCCCTCCAGTTCCACGACAAGCAGTTCGGTCTGGAGACGATGTGCGTCGGCGGCGGCCAGGGCATGGCCATGGTCATCGAGCGCCTCAGCTGAGCACCGCACCGTAGCCGCCATAGCACCGGCTGTGAGGTGTCGGCCCAGAACCCCGGAAACTCCAGGGTTCTGGGCCGTTTTGTGATCCAATCTCCCCCAGGATGTGACCTATCTCCCTCCACCCGGGGAGAAGCGCAGGTCACAGCAGCCACACCCCCTCCCCCGAGGCGGAAGCCCTGTCCGTTTGGTGACGTTACGCACTGACAGCTGGTTAGTCCGCCCTTCAAGCTGATGTAGGAAGTCGGGGGTCGACTTTGAACCGGGAGTACGTCAGTGAGCGCCATGCCGATCGCGTTGCTGGTCACCACGGCCGCCACGGGCGCCGTGGGCGTTGCCGTCCTGCGCACCGTCCTGCAGCTACGACGACAGGTCGCGGCCCTGCACGCCACGCTGGCCGAGAACCGCGCCGCCACCACCCGTGCGCTGCTGCCGGCCGCCCGCACCAATGCCGACGCCGAGGAGATACGCGCCGCCGTGGCCGCGGCACTCGCCGAGGAACGGGAGCGGGAGCTCGCCGAGGCGCGGGCGTTCTGGGCCGCCCAGGAGACCCGTGACGCCCCTGACGCACCGTCCCTGCTGGGCCTGCCCGACCACGATCTGTTCCTGCCCCGGCAGGCCGATTTCGCGGGTCTGGAGCCGGTGTCCGAGCCCGGCGCCGACACCGAGGAACCGGCCGGCGAGTCCCCGGAGCTGGCCGCGGCCCGCCGCCGTCACCCCTCCCACCCGGACTTCGTGCCGGCGCAGTCGCCCGTGGTGAACGACCACGAGCGCACGGTCGCCACCCTGGAGGAGCTGGCCTCCGCCCGCGTGGAGCTGACGGACGTCCGCCCGGGCCCGCTGGGCACCCTCGACGTCTACGTCTTCGCCGACGGCACGACCCTGTGCATGACCCCGGGCCACCGGGAAACCGCGGAGCACCTCGCCACCGCCCTGCGCGCGGGCAAGACCCCCGTCCTCCTCGGCGGCTCAGGCATCGCGGGCGCGTACACCCTGACGTTCGAATGCGGCGAGGAAAACGTCTACATCCTGGCGGACCGGGTCATCTCGTCCCTGTAGTGGAGCCCCCCAAAGGGGCGCGGGGCTGTGTCGATGTGCGGCTCCGCCGCGTGGGCGCGAGCAACCACCACGCAACCCGCACCCGCCGACGAAACGGGTCACACCCCCGCCCGCTTCTGCGCCTCCTCAACCAACCGCACCGCTTCATCGACGTCGGCATCCCCGGGGATCACCACCGCCAGATCATGCCCGGCAACGGTGATCTGATCTGCGGCAGCAAACATCCCCGCATCCGGCATCTCCCGAGGCTCCACGCCCGGCTCCTCGAGAGCCTGCGCCCTCCGGGCCAACTCCCGGGCCAGCCCGAGAGCCTCAGCGGCAGCGCCCCGCTGCAGCCGGCTCTGGGGCGCGGCCCTCAAACGATCGGCGAAGTGATCCACCGCACGGGTCAGAGGCTTCGTATCAACCACGCCGCGAGCGTACGCGTCGCACCGGGACTGTTGCCAACGGGCGAACACTCAGGCACGGTGACCTGAAGGACCGGCTTACATCCCAGCGTCCGGAGGCGCCGATGTCCCAAGTCTTCTCCGAAGAGACCCATCGCAACCTGCTAGCCCGCATCCCCCACTGCACCGGTCGTGAGATCACCGACTGGCTTCGCACCGTCGAAGATGGCCCGGCGCTCTTCCGCTTCGAGGAAAAGGTCAGCTGGCTCCGGCACGAACACAACCTGGCCTACGGCCACGCCAAAGCGATCATCCACGAGTACGACCTGAGGAGGGCCGCGCGCAAACTGCTCTAGGCGCGCACCGTCTCGACGACGACACCGTCCGGACAAGGCGATACAACGAGAAACGAGTAG
>NZ_JBHUQX010000503.1:0-6103 GCF_042674225.1 Streptomyces sp. NPDC056948 | reverse complement strand
CTGGTCCAGCAGGGCAAGATCCTCTACGTCGGGTCGTCGAACTTCCCCGGCTACAAGATCGCCCAGGCCAACGAGATCGCCGCCCGGCGCGGCGGGACCATCGGGCTGGTCAGCGAGCAGTGCCTGTACAACCTCGTCGAGCGGCGAGCCGAGATGGAGGTCATCCCGGCCGCGCGGGACTACGGGCTCGGCGTCATCCCGTGGTCGCCGCTGCACGGCGGTCTGCTCGGCGGCGTGATCAAGAAGGAGGTCGAGGGCGGACGACGTGCCTCCGGCCGCGCGGCCGACGCTCTCGCCGACCCGGCGAGCCGCGCGCGGATCCAGTCCTACGA
The DNA here is from genome assembly GCF_042674225.1 of Streptomyces sp. NPDC056948. Lineage (NCBI taxonomy): Bacteria > Bacillati > Actinomycetota > Actinomycetes > Kitasatosporales > Streptomycetaceae > Streptomyces > Streptomyces sp. NPDC056948. Next base: position 5,771 of record NZ_JBHUQX010000503.1, on the reverse strand, counting down.
GGACCTGCTCGACAAGCACGGCATCGAGCCCGGCGAGGCCGCCCTGGCCTGGCTGCTCACCCGTCCCGGCGTGACCGGCCCGATCGTCGGCCCGCGCACGGCGGAGCAGCTCGCGTCCGCGCTGCGGGCCGCCGAGCTGGAGCTGTCCGAGGAGCTGCTGACCGGCCTCGACGAGATCTTCCCGGGCCCGGGCCCGAGCCCGGAGGCCTTCGCCTGGTAGCGCCCTGAAGGGGCGCGGGGCTGTATCCGATCTGCGGCTGCGCCGCGTGGGCGCGACCAGCCCCCACCGGCCCGCAGCCGGAAGCAACGGGCAGTCCCCCGCCCCTGCCCGGCTACCTACCGAGCGCGGAAGCCAGGACGACAACGAGAAACATCAGCACGAGCACACCGGCCATGATCCGGTTACGGGTTTTCGGGTCCACGGCACCGAGCCTAACCGGCACCCCCGAGCGCCCACCGACCGACCGCCTCATACCGGGGCTGCTCCCCGGGAACCCCCGACGTCGGCAGATTGCTCCGCACCAGCGCCAGCTCGCCTACCGTCCAGGTCCGGCCCGTGAACCCGGCCAGGGCGTCCAGATACGCCCCCACGTCCCGCGTCTCCCGGCTCCTCGCGATCGTCAGGTGGGCCTTGTACCGCCGGTGCTCCCCCATGGGCACCCCCGCCTTCCGCGCCGCGGCCTCGGCCCGGTCGGCCAGCAGCCGCAGGGTCGCCAGGTCACCCTCGGCTCCGGCCCACAGCGCCCGGCCGTGCCCGAACTGACCGCCGCCCCGCACGGCCAGCGGAAAGGCGTCGGTACGGCGAGCGGCCCGCTCCAGCCGGGCCGACAGCTCCGGCACGAGACCGTCGTCGACCTCTCCGTAAAAGGCGAGCGTGAAGTGCCAGCCGGCCAGACCGGTCCAGCGCATCCCGTCCGCTCCGGGCAGCTTCCGCAACGCGTCCACGACGGCGCCGAGTTCACGGGTCACCTCGTCGGGGGGCAGTACAGCGGCGAAGACTCTCATGGGCCCAGCCTGGCACCATGAGGCCATGGAGATCACCATCAGAGAAGGCGGTCCCGACGACATTCCCGCGATACTCGGGATGCTCGACGGCTGCGTGGAGTGGCTGGTCGCGCAGGGGCGCACGGGGCAGTGGGGGACGAAGCCCCTGTCCCAGAGCCCGAAGACGGTGGAGTCGGTCGGCCGGTACATGGGTGAGGGCAGCGTGTTCCTGGTCGAGGCCGACGGCGTCCCGGCCGCCACCCTCACCCTCACCGACTCGCCCGGCGCCTATCTGTCCCACCTCCCACCGCCCGGCGAACCCGAGCGGTACATCCACTGGCTGGCCTCCGACCGCCGCTTCAAGGGCCACGGCCTGGGCAGCGCGCTCCTCACGCACGCGGCCGAGGAGACCCGCCGGGCCGGGGTGGGCCTCCTCCGGGTGGACTGCTACGCCGGCGACGACGGCAAGCTCGTCCGCTACTACGAGGCCAACGGCTTCACCCGCACCGAGGCCTTCACGGTCGGCGAGAACCGGTGGCCGGGCCAGCTCCTGGCCCGGAGGGTGTAAGCCACCCCGAGCTTGCCCTGCCCTGCCCGGGCCGGGCCCTCTAGGCAGCCGGAGCCAGTACCTCCGGCTGCTCCCGGGGGACGAACCGCACCCGCGGGTGGCCGTGGTGCCAGCCCACCGACAGGCGCAGATTGCCGACGCGGGCCAGGATCAGGCCGATCACGGCCGCGGCGGCGGCCGCCACCGCACCACCGGCCGCCAGGCCGACCCGGGCGCCGTAGGTGTCGGTGATCCAGCCGACGATCGGGGCACCGACCGGGGAGCCGCCGAGGAAGACCATCATGTAGAGGGCCATGACGCGGCCGCGCATGGCCGGATCCGTGGACATCTGGATGCTGGTGTTCGTCGTGACGTTGACCGTCATGCCGAACAGGCCCAGCGGAACCATGAGCAGCGCGAACATCCACAGCGTCGGCGTCATGGCCGCCACGATCTCCAGCGCGCCGAAGACCACGGCGGCGGCGATCAGCAGCCGCAGCCGGGCCGTACCCCTGCGCGCGGCGAGCAGCGCGCCCGCGACGGAGCCGACCGCCATCAGCGTGTTGAACATGCTGTAGGCGCCCGCGCCCGCGTGGAACACGTCGTCCGCGAAGGCCGAGAGGTAGACGGGGAAGTTGAAGGCGAAGGTGCCGACGAAACCGACCAGGACGATCGGCCAGATCAGCTCCGGGCGGCCGGTGACATAGCGCACGCCCTCCCGTAGCTGCCCCTTGCCGCGCGGGGCGCGCTCCACGACATGCAGCTCGCGGGCGCGCATCAGCAGCAGGCCGGCGAGCGGCGCGACGAAGGACAGGCCGTTGAAGAGGAAGGCGAAGCCGGTGCCGACGCCGGTGATGAGTATGCCCGCGACAGCGGGGCCGACCAGGCGGGCGGACTGGAAGTTGGCGGAGTTCAGGCTGACCGCGTTCTGGAGCTGCCCGGGGCCGACCAGCTCGGAGACGAAGGACTGCCGGGCCGGGTTGTCGACGACCGTGGCCAGACCCACCGCGAAGGCGGCGACGTACACGTGCCACACCTGGACATGGCCGGTGAGGGTGAGGACGGCGAGGGCGATGGCGGTGAGGCCCATCGACGACTGTGTGACGAGCAGGGTGGGCCGCTTGCGCAGCCGGTCGACGAGGACACCGCCGTAGAGGCCGAAGAGCAGCATCGGCAGGAACTGCAGCGCGGTCGTTATGCCGACGGCGGCGGAGGAGCCGGTGAGGCTGAGGACCAGCCAGTCCTGGGCGATGCGCTGCATCCAGGTGCCGATGTTGGAGACGACCTGACCCATGAAGAACAGGCGGTAGTTCCTGACCTTCAGGGAGGAGAACATCGAGGACTTGCGGGCGGGCCGGGAGGCGGGGGCGTCGGGAGCGGGCGGGGAGTCGTGGGGATCAGGTGCGGGGACGGAAGCTGCTCCGGGTCCCGAACTCAAAGGGTTCGCCTCCTTGCGACATACGGCTTACAGATGCGCGAGCTTCTCCAGCACGGGGGCGGCGGCGCGGAGTTTCGCCCACTCGTCCTCGTCGAGGTCCTCGACCAGGGTGGCCAGGAACGCGTTCCGCTTGCGGCGGCTCTCCTCGAGCATCGTTTCGGCCTGCTCGGTGCGCGTCACGACCTTCTGGCGCCGGTCCTCGGGGTGCGGCTCCAGACGGACCAGCCCCTTCGCCTCCAGCAGCGCCACGATGCGGGTCATCGACGGCGGCTGGACGTGTTCCTTGCGGGCGAGCTCGCCCGGCGTGGCCCTGCCGCAGAGGGACAGGGTGCCGAGCACCGACATCTCGGTGGGGCTGAGCGACTCGTCGACACGCTGGTGCTTGAGCCGACGGGACAGCCGCATCACGGCGGAACGGAGGGAGTTCACGGCGGCTACATCGTCGCCATGGCTGAGGTCCGGCATGTTCTTTAGCGTAACTCATTACTCTCGCTAAGGAACACCGGGAGCACGCGGAAACACCCGTGACCCTGGCCACTTACCCGTGACATCACTCATATGGGTGATCCGACGGCTGAACGCGACCCACCGCACCGAACGATGCCGCGACCCTCATCCCCATGGGGACCAGCGTGCTCAGCCTGCGAATAGACCACGAGCTGCTCGACCGGCTCCGGCACCATGCCGCGAAAAGGGGAATGAGCGTCCAGGACTACGTCGTCCGGACGCTCATTCGAGATGACTTCGACGAACGGTTCCAGGCCGCGGTCGAGGAGACGGAGAAGTTCTACGGAGTCACCTGAGGACCCCGTCCGATCACGTCAGCCCCAGCGCGGGCATCAGGTAGTAGAACCCGAACACCGCCGCCACCGCGTACATCGCCGTCGGAACCTCCCGGCCCCGGCCGGCCGCCAGGCGCAGCACCACGAAGGTGATGAAGCCCATGCCGATGCCGTTGGTGATCGAGTACGTGAACGGCATCATCAGCATCGTCACGAAGGCCGGCACGGCGATCGTGTAGTCCGCCCAGTCGATCTCCTTGACCGAGCCGGAGAGGATCAGGAAGCCGACCGCGACCAGGGCCGGGGTGGCCGCCTGGGACGGCACCATCGTGGCGACCGGCGTCAGGAAGAGCGCGACGGCGAAGAGGCCGCCGGTGACGACGTTCGCGAGGCCGGTGCGGGCACCCTCGCCGACACCGGCGGTGGACTCGACGAAGGCGGTCGTGGCCGAGGAGGAACTGGCGCCACCGGCGGCGACGGCAAAGCCGTCCACCAGCAGCACCTTGTTGATGCCGGGCATCTGCCCCTGCGCGTCCGTCAGCTTCGCCTCGTCGGAGACGCCCATGATCGTGCCCATCGCGTCGAAGAAGCACGACAGCAGCACGGTGAAGACGAAGAGCACGCCGGTCAGCATGCCGACCTTCTCGAAGCCGCCGAACAGACTGACCTGCCCGACCAGCCCGAAGTCGGGGCTGGCAACGGGATTGCCGGGCCACTTCGGAGTGGTCAGCCCCCAGCTCGGCACATCGACCACGGCCTCGATGGCAACGGCCACCACCGTCATGGTGACGATCGAGATCAGGATCGCGCCGGACACCTTGCGCACGATCAGGGCGAACGTCAGCAGCACACCCAGCACGAAGACCAGCACCGGCCAGCCGTTGAGATGACCGTCGCCGCCCAACTGCAGCGGCACAGTCGTCTGCGCGACGTCCGGGATGCGCGAGACGAACCCGGCGTCGACCAGCCCGATCAGCATGATGAACAGGCCGATACCGATGGAGATGGCCTTGCGCAGCCCGAAGGGCACGGCGTTCATGACGCGCTCGCGCAGCCCCGTGGCGACCAGCAGCATGACGACGAACCCGGCGAGAACCACCATGCCCATCGCGTCCGGCCAGGACATGCGCGGGGCGAGCTGGAGGGCGACGACGGAGTTCACACCGAGCCCGGCGGCGAGCGCGATCGGCACATTGCCGATGACACCCATGAGGAGAGTGGTGAAGGCCGCCGTGAGGGCCGTGGCGGTGACCAGCTGACCGTTGTCGAGCTGGTGGCCGTACATGTCCTTCGCGCTGCCGAGGATGATCGGGTTCAGCACGATGATGTAGGCCATCGCGAAGAAGGTGGCGAGACCGCCCCGGACCTCGCGGGACAGGGTGCTGCCCCGCTCGGAGATCCGGAAGAAGCGGTCGAGTGCGCCGTACGTGGGCCCGGCTCCCGGCTGTTCAGGGGCGGGGACCTGGGCGGGAGCCGAGGACGACATGTGTTTGGTGTTTCCTACGAAGAGAAGTGGTCAGACACAAACCGTTTCAGTATGAACATATAACCCCCCGATCGACCATCTCCGCGCGTAGACCTGATCGCCTCGTAAGCTGTCCTCATGGCGAAGTGGACCCCCAGGCACGAGGCGCCGGAGCCCCTGGAGGGCCCCGTGGTAGCCACCATCATCGGCGGCACGATCATCTGGTTCGCCCTCTTCCTGATCCAGCTCCCCTTCTATGGCTGGTTCGACGACCACGGCCACACCTGGTGGCTGTGGACCTGCCTGGCCGGAGGCGGACTCGGCCTGCTGGGCGTCTGGTACGTCCGTAAGCGCGACGCCGCGATCAAGCGGGCAGCAGCTCAGGACACACCGGAGACCCGCCCGACCCCTTCGGCCCCGTAAGCCCAAATGGGGGCACCCGCACCCGCACCCGCGCACGGCGAGAAGGGGACGTGTCGGGGGGTGTCCGCCCGCAGCGGTTGGCGCGTCAACGAACAGCGAGTCGGTATCCGCCCCCATCGCGCCGTTCCGAGG
>NZ_JBHUQX010000502.1:0-6107 GCF_042674225.1 Streptomyces sp. NPDC056948 | reverse complement strand
GTTCCCCGATGTCAGCGATATCAGCCGCTGAAGCCGGCCACGTTCTCCTTCGTGACCACCTTGACCGGCACCTTCACCGTCTCCTCGACCTTCTTGCCCTTCAGGGCCCGCAGGGCGTTGTCCACGGCGATCTTCCCGAGCTGCGACGGCTGCTGCGCCACGGACGCGTACAGCGTGCCGCCCTCGACCGCCTTCAGTCCGTCAGGCGTGCCGTCGAAGCCGACCACGGAGACCGACTTGCCGGCCTTGGAGCCCAGCGCCTTGATCGCGCCGAGCGCCATCTCGTCGTTGGCGGCGATGACGCCCTGGACGTCCGGGTGGGCCTGGAGCAGGTTCGACATCACGTCGAGGCCCTTGGTGCGGTCGAAGTCGGCGGGCTGCTGGGCGACGACCTGGATGCCCGGGTAGGCCTTGAGGCCGTTCGCGAAGCCCTGCGCCCGCTCGCGGGCGGCGGAGGTGCCCGCCTGGCCCTGGAGGATCACGATCTTGCCCTTGCCGCCGAGCTTCTCGCCGATCGACTTGGCGGCGAGCACACCGCCGGCGACGTTGTCGGAGGCGACCAGCGTGTCCAGCTTGGCGTTGTTGACGACGCGGTCCACGGCGATGACCGGGATATCCGCCTTGTCGGCGGCCTTCACCGAGTTGCTCGCCGCGTCCGAGTCCACCGGGTTGACGATGATCGCGCCGAGCCCGGAGCTGGTGAAGTTCTGCAGTTGGTTGGCCTGCTGGGAGGCGTCGTTCTGCGCGTCCGTGACGGTCAGGTCCACGCCCAGCTTCTCCGCCTCGGCCTGGGCGCCCGCCCGGATCTGCACGAAGAAGGGGTTGTTGAGGGTGGACAGCGACAGGCCCATCTTCGGGCTGCTCGTGGCGGAGGAGCCGTTGTGCAGGAACGACGTGGCACCGACGATCGCGACGGTGACGACGGCCGCGAGCCCGTACGTCGCCGCCTGCTTGCCCTTGTTGCCGCCGCCCGTGCCGGCCGCCGGGGCCGCCCCGGCCTTGCGGCGGGCGGTGTCGAGCAGCACGGCCAGCGCGATGACGACACCGATGACGACCTGCTGCCAGAACGCCGACACGTTCAGCAGGTTCAGCCCGTTGCGCAGCACGGCCAGGATCAGCGCGCCGATCAGCGTGCCGGACGCCTTGCCCGTACCGCCGGCCAGGGACGCACCGCCGATGACGACCGCCGCGATGGCGTCCAGTTCGTAGCCGTCGGCGGCCTGCGGCTGCGCGGAGGACAGCCGGGCGGCGAGGACGACACCGGCGACGGCGGCGAAGACGCCGGACAGGGCGTAGATGGCGAGCTTCTGCTTCTTCACGCGCAGGCCGGACAGCCGCGCGGCCTCCTCGTTGCCGCCGATCGCGTACATCGAGCGGCCGATGTAGGTACGGCCGAGCACGAACGCGGCGATCAGGCCCATCACGACCATCACGAGCACCGGCACCGGCAGCCAGCCGCCGAGCGTGTCCCCGAGGTGGGAGACCGAGTCGGGCAGAGCGATCGGCGAGCCCTCGGAGATGACGAGGGACAGACCGCGGGCCACCGACAGCATGGCCAGCGTCGCGATGAACGGCGGCAGCTTGCCGTAGGAGATCAGGATGCCGTTGACCAGGCCGCACGCGATACCGGTGGCTATGGCCAGCAGGACGGCGACGAAGACGGGGACGCCCGCCGAGGTCGCGGTCCAGGCGAGCACCGTGGCCGACAGCGCGGCGACCGAGCCGACCGACAGGTCGATGCCCGCCGAGACGATCACGAAGGTCACGCCGAAGGCGAGGATGGCGGTCACGGCCGCCTGGACGCCGACGTTGAGCAGGTTGTCCGTCGTCAGGAAGTCGCCGGACAGCGCCGACATCGCGACGACGAGGACGATGAGCGCGGTGAGCGCGCCGTTGTCGAGCAGGAGGCGGCGCAGGCCTCCCGAGGCGGCTCCCGCGCCCGTCGTGCTCTTGAGCGTGTCAGTGGCCACGGGAGGCCTCCTTGTCAGTGCTGGGGTTGCTTACTGCGAGCGCCATCACGGCGTCCTGGGTGGCCTCGTCGGCGGAGAGTTCGCCGGCGATCCGGCCCTGGGCCATCACCAGCACCCGGTCGCTCATGCCGAGCACCTCGGGCAGATCGCTGGAGATCATGAGTACGGCGGCACCGGCCGCCGTCAGTTCGTTGACGAGCTGGTAGATCTCGACCTTGGCGCCGACGTCGATACCGCGTGTCGGCTCGTCGAGGATCAGCACCTTGGTGTCGGCGAGCAGCCACTTGCCGATGACGACCTTCTGCTGGTTGCCGCCGGACAGCGTGCGCACGTGCTGGCCGAGGCCCGCCATCCGCACGCCGAGCTGTTCGGCGATCCGCGCGGCGGCCTCGCGCTGGCCCTTGAGGTCGACGAGCCCCGCGCGGGTGGCCGACCGCAGGGTCACCAGGCCGAGGTTCTCCTCGACCGACGCGTCCAGCACCAGGCCCTGGCCCTTGCGGTCCTCGGGGATGAGGCCGATGCCCGCGGTCATGGCGGCGTTGACGTCGTGACCCTTCAAGGCGGTCCCGGAGACCTTCACGGCGCCCTTGTCGTACGGATCGGCCCCGAAGACCGCCCGCACGACCTCGGTACGACCGGCGCCCACGAGCCCGGCGATGCCGACGACCTCGCCGGCGTGCACCTCGAAGCTGATGTCGTGGAAGACCCCGTCCCGGGTCAGTCCCTCGACGGTGAGCAGCGCGTCGCCCTTCTCGGGCCGCTCGCGCGGGTACTGCTGCTCGATCGACCGCCCCACCATGAGCCGGACGAGCTCGTCCTCGGGCGTGGCGGCGGGCACCTGCCCGACGCTCTTCCCGTCCCGGATGACCGTGACCCGGTCGCCCAGGGCGGCGATCTCCTCCAGGTGGTGCGTGATGAAGACGATCCCGACGCCGTCCTCGCGCAGCTTGCGCACGATCGCGAAGAGCTTCTCGACCTCCTCGGAGGTGAGCACGGCGGTCGGCTCGTCCATGATCAGCACGCGCGTGTCCAGGCTCAGCGCCTTGGCGATCTCGACCATCTGCAGGCGCGCGATACCGAGTTCGCGTACCCGCGCGCGGGGCGACACCTGCACGCCCACGCGCGCGAGGAGGACCTCGGCGTCGGCCTCCATCCGCTTGCGGTCGATCATCCCGAACCGGCGCGGCTGGCGCCCCAGGAAGATGTTCTCGGCGACCGTCAGATCGGGAACGAGGTTGAACTCCTGGTAGATGGTGGCGATCCCGAGCCGCTCGGAGTCCTGCGCACCCTGGATGCGCGTCTCCTCGCCGCCGACCAGGATCCGCCCGGCGTCGGGCGTGTAGGCGCCGGAGAGCATCTTGATGAGGGTGCTCTTGCCCGCGCCGTTCTCACCGAGCAGCACATGCACCTCGCCCCGGCGCAGGTCGAAGTCCACGCCGTCCAGCGCGACCACACCCGGGAAGGTCTTCCGTATGCCCTCGATGCGCAGCAACTCGTCCGCGTTGCTCACGTCTGGCTCCTGTTCTTAGCGGGGTGCTGCACAGCGGGGGCCTGTGCAGGGTCCGGCTCCGGGGAGGCCGGGTAGGGGTCGGGGGGTGCCGGCTCGCCGCACGAGCGGCGCACGACGAGCCGGGCGGGGAGGGTGACGGACTCCCCGGGCCGGCCCTCGATCCGGGCGACCAGCGCGCGCACGGCGGCACGCCCCAGCTCACCGGTCGGCTGGGCGATCGCGGTGACCGGCGGATCGGTGTGCACGAACCACGGGATGTCGTCGAAGGCGGCCAGCGCGATGTCGTCCGGCACGCGCACTCCACGCGCGCGTACGGCGTCCAGCGCGCCGAGCGCCATCAGGTTGTCGGCCGCGAACACGACCTCGGGCGGCTCGGCCAGGTCGAGGAACCCCTCGGTGACCCGGCGCCCGCTCTCGGCCTGGAAGTCGCCCTGCCCTATGTAGGCGTCGGGGAGTTCGAGGCCGTACGCGCCGAGCGCCTCCCGGAAGGCCTCCACGCGCTCCCGGCCGGTCGTGGTCGCCGCAGGACCCGCGATGATCGCGAGCCGCCGGTGCCCGAGCCCGTGCAGATGCGCCACGAGATCCCGTACGGCCCTCCGGCCGTCCGCCCGCACCACCGGCACGTCCACGCCCGGGATCCACCGGTCGACGAACACCATGGGCGTGCCCGCCCGCGCGGCGTCCAGCATCAGCGGCGAGCCGCCGTCCGTCGGGGAGACGAGCAGCCCGTCGATGCGCCGGTCCAGCAGGTTCCGTACGTGGTGGTCCTGGAGGTCGGGCCGCTCGTCGGCGTTGCCGATGATGACGCTGTAGCCGAGCGCGCGGGCCTCCTCCTCGACGGAGCGGGCCAGTTCGGTGAAGTAGGGGTTCATCACGTCGCTGATGACCAGGCCGAGGGTGTGGGTCTGGTCGGTGCGCAGGGAGCGGGCGACGGCGTTCGGGCGGTAGCCCAGGGCCCCGACGGCGGCCAGCACGCGTGCGCGTGCGTCGGCGCTGACCGACGGGTGGTCGTTCAGGACGCGCGAGACCGTGGCGACGGAGACGCCGGCCTCGGCAGCGACGTCCTTGATGCTGGCCACCGCCGCTCCACCTCCTTGTGGATCAGTCGTGGGAGCGCCCGTGCGAGCACTCGGGCAACTCGTGGAATCGATTACATCGACGGGTGGATGGAATCGATTACACGCCGGTAAATCAAGACCCCGGCGGCACCTCGCAACCGGATCGTGATGTCGCGGGAGGCTCCCCGGCGGTTCAGGGTGGAAGGAGGAGGTCCGTTTCCACGGCGAGCGGAGGAGCCATGACGGCGGCGACCCGGAACGACACACCCGTCGCCCTCGGCGGCGAGGGTGTGGAGGTACGCAACATGCCGATCGGGGGCGACATGTCGGTGAGCTACATCAGCCTGCCGCAGGGCACGGACATGGGCCCGGCCCTCAAGGGGCTGCCCGACGACGCGTGCCAGTGCCCCCACTGGGGCTATCTGCTGAAGGGCCGGATCCGAATGCGCACGGCATCCGGCGGCGAGGAGGAGTACGAGGCGGGGCAGGCGTACTACTGGGCTCCGGGCCATGTGCCGTTCGCGCTGGAGGACAGCGAGCTGGTGGAGTTCTCCCCGACCGACGACTTCAAGCAGGTCATCGAGCACGTGGTGGCGCAGTCCGGGTGAGACGGGCAGGGGATTCCCCGAGGACCGATGAGTTTCGCCGGCCGGAGCGGTCCACCCCTCATCGACCACAGGAGGAGCCCCGTGCCTCAGCTACTGCGCGTGCAGAACTTCAACGTCTCGAGCGACGGCTTCGGTGCCGGTGAGAACCAGAGCCTGGAACGACCGTTCGGCCACGCCGACCCCGGAACGATGTTCGCCTGGGCCGGGGCCACGGCGAGCTGGCCCAACCGCACCGACCCGGGCGGGAGCCGCGGTCTCGACGACTACCTCACGCGCGACTTCGCCCACAACATCGGCGCCGAGATCATGGGCCGCAACAAGTTCGGTCCCTACCGCGGCCCCTGGCAGGACCACGACTGGAAGGGCTGGTGGGGCGAGGAACCGCCGTTCCACACACCGGTGTTCGTGATGACCCACCACCTTCGTCCTTCCTTCACCCTCTCCGACACCACGTTCCACTTCGTCGACGGCGACCCGGCCGACGTCCTCGCGCAGGCGCGGGAAGCGGCGCAGGGCAAGGACGTCCGGCTCGGCGGCGGCGCCATGGTCATCCGGGAGTTCCTCGACGCGGACCTGGTCGACACGCTGCATGTGGCGGTCTCGCCGGGCGTGAAGCTCGGGTCGGGTTCCCGGCTCTGGGAGTCACCCGACGAGCTGCTCGACCGCTTCCACCGCGATGTCGTGCCGAGCCCCAGCGGGGTGACGCACCACTTGTTCTGGAGGCGGTGAGGCAAGTGGAGGCAGTGGTGGAGCGTTCGGGACAACGGGGAGTCTGTATGCCTGGGCTTTCGCGGTCGGGGACGGCCCGATCGCTCCACTTTCCCCTTCTCGCCGCGCGCCGCTAGTCGCCCTCCCCGGGCCCCGCCCCCCCCCCCCCCCCCCCCCCCCCCCCCCCCCCAAACCCCCCGATAGCCGCCCCGTACCCGGCCGCGGAACCCCCCAACACCCCCCCCCCCCCCGC
>NZ_JBHUQX010000501.1:0-6127 GCF_042674225.1 Streptomyces sp. NPDC056948 | reverse complement strand
GTGCGGGCGCGTTGTTCGGTGTCGGGGTCGAGGCTGGCGCCGAGGGTGCGGGCGGCGGCTTTGACGGCGTGGTTGGTGGCGGTGGCTTCGACGACGCGGGCGAGGAAGCCGGTGATCTCGTCGAGGGCGGGGGAGCCGTCGGCGGTGCGCTGGCGGGCGGCTTCGACGTCGGCGGCGATGCGGCCGCTGTATTCGGCCAGGACGGCGGCGACGAGGTCGGTCTTGGTGGGGAAGTGGCGGTAGAGGGTGCCCACGGCGACGCCGGCGGCGGAGGCGATCTCGTCCATGCCGGTGTCGGGCCCGTTGAGGGTGATCTGTTCACGCGCGGCGTCGAGGATCTTCTTGCGGTTGCGGACGGCGTCGGCGCGGGGCGCTCGGGCCTGGGCCATGAGGACTCACTCTCCAGATGGGGGATGCCGGATCCGGTCTCGTCAGGTGACTTCCGGAGTTCGGGAAATCAGCACTTGCAATAACCTGAACCGTGGTTCATAGTAGTTCATGAACCCACGTTCACCTTACCTTCCGGGAACCCACATGACCACCAAGACCGCTCTCGTCACCGGCGCCTCCTCGGGCATCGGTGAGGCCACCGCCCTCAAGCTCCAGTCCCTGGGCTACACCGTCTACGGCGCCGCCCGCCGCACCGACCGCCTGCAGAAGCTGGCCGACGGCGGGATCCGCCCCCTGGCCATGGACGTCACCGACGACGACTCCATGCGCGCCGGCATCGACCGCATCGTCTCCGAGACCGGCCGCATCGACGTCTTGGTCAACAACGCCGGCTACGGCTCCTACGGCGCCATCGAGGACGTCCCCCTGTCCGAAGGCCGCTACCAGTTCGAGGTCAACGTCTTCGGCGCCATGCGCCTGGCCCAGCTCGCCCTGCCCCACATGCGCGCCCAGCGCTCCGGCAGCATCATCAACATCACCTCCATGGGCGGAAAGATCCACACCCCCCTGGGCGGCTGGTACCACGGCACCAAGTTCGCCCTCGAAGCCCTCTCCGACTGCCTCCGCCTGGAGCTCAAGCCCTTCGGCATTGACGTCGTCGTCATCGAACCCGGCGGCATCAAGACCGAATGGGGCTCCATCGCCGCCGACGGCCTGCGCAAGGCTTCCAGCGACGGCGCCTACGCCCAGCAGGCCAACGCCGTCGCCACCTCGATGACCTCCGAGGCCAACACCAAGCGCATGTCCTCCCCCCAGGTCATCGCCGACGCCATCGGCAAGGCCGTCACCGCCCGCAAGCCCAAGACCCGCTACGCCACCGGCTTCGGAGCCCGCCCCATGATCACCCTGCGAAGGCTCCTGCCCGACCGCGGCTTCGACACCTTCATCTCCCGCGCCACCGGACTCCCGCGGTAGGTCTGCTCCGGGTTGCCCGGCTCTCACAGAGGCGGGCGAGGGCTGGCCGCCCGCGCGTAACGACCGCAGCCCGGCCTCTGCGCATCCGCAGACCGGGCAGCCCGCCCCCCCTCAAGCCGACTCGCCGATACCCCCGGTGGACACCCTTCACGGACGGCTGTCACACACCACCGAGCCCTCATCACCAAGCGCTCGGCTCCTGCCTGCCCGAAAGACGAGAAACGGAGAAACGCCATGAACAAGGTCTGGTTCGTCACCGGTTCGTCCCGCGGCCTGGGCCGCGCGTTCGTCGAGGCGGCGCTCGGCCGCGGCGACAACGTCGCAGCCACCGCCCGCGACCCGAAGTCCCTCGGCGACCTGGTCGAACAGTACGGCGATGCCGTCTTGCCGCTGCCCCTCGACGTGAGCGACAGGACCGCCGTCACCACCGCGGTCACCACCGCACACCAGCACTTCGGCCGCCTGGACGTGGTCGTCAACAACGCCGGCTACGGCCTCTTCGGCATGATCGAGGAACTGACCGAAGAACAGCTGCGCGCCCAGATGGAGACCAACTTCTTCGGCGCGTTCCGGGTCACGCAGGCGGCCCTGCCGCTCCTGCGCGAACAGGGCTCCGGCCACGTCGTCCAGATCTCCAGCGTCAACGGGATCACCGCATTCCCGTTCGTCGGCGGTTACGCCGCCTCCAAGTGGGCCCTGGAAGGCTTCACCGAGTCCCTCACCCAGGAGGTACAGGGAACGGGCATCAAGATCACTCTTGTGGAACCGGGCAGCTTCGACACGGACTGGGCGGACAGCTCCGCCATACAAGCCACGCCCCACCCCGCCTACGAGGACTTCCACAAGGCCATTCAGGCCCTGCGGGAGAGCAGGCAGCCCGCCGATCCGGCCGCCGCCGGCCGGGCCCTCCTGCACATCGTCGACGCGGAGAACCCGCCCCTGCGCGTCCTCTTCGGCAACCAGCCTGTCGACCTCGTCAAGGGCCTGTACGCGCAGCGGCTGCAGACCTGGGCCGACTGGGAAGACCTCTCTCGCGCCGCACAGGGCTGAACAACATCGACGCTGCCGTGATCGACAAGAATTCCTCCGATTCCTCCGATTCCTCAGTCCTGTCCGACCGGGCCTTCGACCGCGTTCATCCTGCGCACCGGCGACGCCCTCGCCTCCCTGCCTGATCCCCATCCCGCCACGGAAGCAGGACGTACGCGTCCTGGTCCTGGGACCGTCCGCCGCTCGCGCTGAGGCGCTGCCCGCCAAACCCCTGCACCGAGCACCTCGCGAAGCTCATGGCAGAGGCGGAGCACGGCGGGCCCGTCGCCGCCGGGCAGGCCCTGCTGCAGGTCGTCGACGCCGAGAACCCGCTGCTGCGCGTGTTCTTCGGGACCGCCGACACCCCAGTACCTCCCGCACATCTACGCCGACCGTCTCAAGACCTGGTCCGACTGGGCGGCTCTCGCCCTCCGGGCACAGGGCGCACAGATCGTCTGAGCGCGGCTGCGGTAGCGGTGGCTGCGGCCGCCACCCCGCACATGGCAGCCCGCCCCGGGCCCTCATCGGCTCCGCCCAGCCGCACCGCACGCGTCCGAAGCCACCGACGCACGTTCTACCGATTCACAGCTGAGCAAGGAGACCGTCATGCCCGCCTCCAGTCCTCTGTCCGGAGCGACGGAGATCCTCTCCCGACCCGTCACGATCAACGGTCTGACCATCCCGAACCGCATCGTGATGTCGCCAATGACCCGGATGCATTCGCCGGGCGGCATACCGGGCGAGAACGTGGCGTCGTACTACGCGCGCCGTGCCGCCGCCGGTGTGGGCCTGATCATGACCGAGGGAACGTTCGTGGGCCATGAGTCCGCGGGCGGGATGGACAACATCCCGGTCTTCCACGGCGAGCAACAGCTCGCCGGCTGGAAGGCGGTCGCCGACGCGGTGCACGCGGCCGGCGGCAGGATCATGCCGCAGATCTGGCACCTGGGCATCATGCGCCCCGCCGGCGGGACGCCGTATCCGCACGCGCCCGTCATCGGCCCGTCCGGCATCGGCCTCGACGGTACCGAGGGCGCGGGCAAGGCCATGACGCAGCAGGACATCGACGACGTGATCGCGTCCTTCGCCGAGGCCGCCGCGGCGGCGGAGCGGATCGGCTTCGACGGAGTGGAGGTACACGGCGCCCACGGCTTCCTGATCGACCAGTTCCTGTGGACGCGCACCAATCGCCGCGCGGACGCTTACGGCGGCACCCTGACGGCCCGTGCGAAGTTCGCAGCGGAAGTCGTTGCCGCCATTCGGGACTCGGTCTCACGCAAGTTCCCCGTGCACTTCCGTTTCTCGCAGTGGAAGAACGTCCACCACGACGCGCGGATCGCCGAGACCCCTCAGGAGCTGGAGGCGATCCTCACGCCACTCGCCGAGGCAGGAGTGGACGCCTTCCACGCCTCCACCCGCCGTTACTGGGTGCCGGAGTTCGCAGGCTCCAGCCTCAACCTCGCGGGCTGGGCGAAGAAGGTCACCGGCAAGCACACCGTCACGGTCGGGTCGGTGGGCCTGGGCGGCGGTACGGACTACATCGATACGTTGTTCCAGGGCAAAGGCGCCGCCCTGCGCAACCTCGACGACCTCCTGGACCGCTTGGAGGCGCAGGAGTTCGACCTCGTGGCCGTCGGCCGCTCCCTGCTCCAGGACCCGCTGTGGGCGGCGAAGGTCCTCGCGGGGCGCCTGGATGAACTGAACCCGTTCGACGCCGCCGCTCTGGCCACACTGACCTGAGCCCAAGGCGCGGCCTACACAGGACGGGTCATGACGGCGCGGCCGACAGTGACGCTCCGCCTTCACGCAGAACCAGGCCGGTGTCGCGAACCGGGTGCCAAGCCCGCAGCCGCCCGCCGTCACCGCGATTGCTGAAGAGTGTGCCCGGCCCGCTGTCCCGGGTGCGTACCTCACAAGACCGGGGCCCGCTTCGAGCGGTGGCGGCCCCGCCGCGCCGAATCCGTGGGGACGGGATCGGCGCAGGTCCCGGCCCGGCGGCCGGACGCACTCTCCCTGCACCGTCCGCCGGGCTCGTGGACCCAACGTCCTCCGACCGTCCTGTCGGCCTTCTTGCCCTGCCCACGGACTCCATACTCCCGGCCGTCACCGACGACGTGCCACAACTCATGATTCACGAAGAGGTACCCCCATGTCCGAAGCAGCCCACAAGGCTCAGGGCACCACCGGAGCCAACCGCTGGACAGCGCTCGTCTTCATCTCCATAGCGCAGCTGATGGTCGTGCTCGACGCGACCATCGTGAACATCGCCCTCCCCTCCGCTCAGCAGGACCTGGACATCTCCGACGGCAACCGCCAATGGGTGATCACCGCCTACGCCCTCGCCTTCGGCGGCCTGCTGCTCTTCGGCGGCCGGATAGCCGACCTCTGGGGCCGCAAACGGGCCTTCATCATCGGCCTGCTCGGCTTCGGAGCCGCCTCCGCGCTCGGCGGTGCGGCCACCAATGAAGCGATGATGTTCGCCGCCCGCGCCCTCCAGGGCATGTTCGGTGCCCTGCTCGCGCCCGCCGCTCTCTCCCTGCTCACCCTGATGTTCACCGATGCCAGGGAACGTGCCAGGGCATTCGGCATCTACGGCGCGATCTCCGGTGCCGGAGGCGCGGTCGGACTGATCCTGGGCGGTGTGCTGACCGAGTACATGGACTGGCGCTGGACGTTCTTCGTCAACATCCCGTTCGCCGTGATCGCCGCGGCCGGTGCCGCGTTCGTCATCCGTGAGCCGAAGGGCGAGCGCCACGGCTCGGCACTGGACATCCCGGGCGTGATCCTGTCCACCACCGGCCTGGTCTCGCTGGTCTACGCTTTCGCCCGCGCCGAGTCCGAGGGCTGGAGCGACTCCCTGACGATCGGTCTCTTCGTCGCGGCGGCGGTCCTGCTCCTGGTCTTCGTGATCGTCGAGACCAGAGTGAAGGCTCCGCTGCTGCCCCTGCGCGTCGTCACCGAGCGCACCCGAGGCGGCGTATACCTCTCCCTCGGCCTCGCGATCATCGCGATGTTCGGCATGTTCCTCTTCCTGACCTACTACCTCCAGGTCATCCAGGGCTACTCCCCGGTCAAGACGGGCCTCGCCTTCATGCCCCTGATCGCCGGCATGATCCTGGGATCCACGCTGATCGGCGCCCGGCTGATGACCCGTATGCCCGCCCGGTTCCTGATGGTCGCCGGCTACCTGGTCGCCGCCTCCGGCATGCTGCTGCTCACGCAGCTGGAGATCGGCTCCTCCTACACCGGCCTGCTGCTGCCGGCCCAGCTCCTGCTCGGACTCGGCATCGGCACGGCGTTCATGCCCGCCATGTCCCTGTCCACGCACGGCATCGAGCCGCGTGATGCAGGCGTCGCCTCCGCGATGGTCAACACCTCGCAGCAGGTGGGCGGCGCCATCGGTACCGCCCTGCTGAACACCATCGCCGCCTCCGCGACCACGTCGTACATCGCCGACCACATCACCGGTGCGACCACCCGCTCGCAGCAGCAGTTGATCCAGATGCAGGGCATGGTGCACGGCTACGCCAACGCGATCTGGTTCGCCGTCGGCATCCTGGCAACATCCGCAGTCATCGCCCTGATTCTCGTCAACGTCGGCCGCTCGTCCACGGGCGCGGGTTCGGACGGCGAGGCCCAAGTCCCGGCGATGGTGCACTGACCCAGGCCCTCAGGCGCAGCAACGCCGCACCCGGTCTCCTCCGGCCGGGTGCGGCGATGTTCCATCGGTGCG
>NZ_JBHUQX010000500.1:0-6154 GCF_042674225.1 Streptomyces sp. NPDC056948 | reverse complement strand
GGTCGATGGCGGCGTGCATGGTCGCGTCGAGCAGCGCGGGGTGGATCCCGAACCGCGTCGCCTGTGGCGCCGCGGTCTCGTCGAGCGACACGTCGGCGATGACCTCTCCGTCGTCTCCCCATGTGGCCGTCACACCCTGGAAGGCGGGCCCGTAGAGGAATCCGAGCTCGATCAGCCGGTCGTAGAGCGCCTCACCGGTGGTCGTTCCGCTCGATTCGTCCGCCGCGAGCCAGTCGTCGCTGTCCGGGAGGGCGTCCGGTTCGCGGGAGGACAGCACGCCCTCGGCGTGCAACGCCCATCCCGCACCGTCCCGGTCGCCCTCGGCCCGAGAATGGAAGGTCACGGACCGGGCCCCATCGACGTCGGCGGCGCCGACGGTGACCTGCAGTTCGGTCGCCCGGTCCGGGGCGAGGACCATCGGGGCCCGCAGCGTGAGCTCTTCGATCACCCCGCAGCCGAGCATGTCGCCCGCGCACCACGCGATCTCCAGCAGGGCCGCCGCCGGCACGACGACCGCGTCGTGGACGACATGGTCGACGAGCCATGGGTGGCTCCGCCGCGAGAGGCGTCCGGTGAACAGCCACTCGTCACGGCCGGCGAGCTGCACCGCCGCCCCGAGCAACGGGTGGTCGGGGAACAGCAGCCCGGCCTGCGTCACATCACCGATCGACACGTCGTACGAGTCCGGGTCGTGCCAGTACCGGCTGCGCTGGTACGCGTACGTGGGCAGGGCTACGTGGCCGGTCCGGCGTCCGGCGAACAACGGGGCCCACTCGACGTCCATCCCGGCCGCGTGCGCCTCGCCCAGCAACGACAGGACCTGTTCCACCTCGTCCTCGCCGCGCCGCGTGGCCGCCGCGACCAGCGCCCGCGCCTCGACGTCCGGCGGCAGACAGTGTCGGGTCAGCGCCGCCAGGACACCGTCGGGTCCCATTTCCAGGAACCGTCGTACTCCGAGGGCACCGAGCGTCTCGATCCCCGGCGCGAACCGCACGGCGGCCCGCACCTGGCGCGCCCAGTAGGCCGCGTCGAGCAACTCCTCCCCGGCGGCCGCGCCGGACACGTTCGACACGACCGGGATCCGCGGCGGGTGGTAGGCGACGGTCCGGGCGATTGCCTCGAACTCCTCGAGCATCGCCTCCATATGGGCCGAGTGGAACGCGTGGGAGACCCGCAGCCACGTGGTCTTGTGCCCCTCGCCGGACAGCCGTCGTCCGATCTCCTCGACCGCGGCCCGGTCACCGGAGACCACCACGGCGGCGGGCCCGTTCACCGCGGCGAGGGACGCCCGGCCGTCGCATGCCGCGATCGCCTCGACCGCCGCGGCCTCCGGTGCCGCGATGGCGAGCATCGCCCCGCCTTCGGGCATCGCCGCCATGAGCCGGCCGCGCGCCGCCACCAGGGTGCACGCGTCCTCGAGCGTCCAGACCCCGGCGAGGTGGGCCGCGACGAGTTCACCGACGGAGTGCCCGATCAGCACGTCCGGGCGGACCCCGAACGACTCCAGCAGGCGGAACACAGCCACTTCGAACGCGAACAGGGCCGGCTGGGTGAAGTCGGTCCGGTCCAGCACATCCGCGCCGGAGAACATCACGTCCTTCAGCGAACGCCCCAACAGCGGATCGAACTGGGCGCACACCTCCTCCAGCGCGGTCGCGAAGACCGGGAACGTCCGGTACAGCCCGGCGCCCATGCCGGCCCGCTGCGCGCCCTGGCCGGTGAACAAGGCGGCCGTCTTCCCCGTGCCGACGGTCCCCACGACGGCCCTGGACGACGGGGTACCGGCGGCCAGTTCGGCCATGCGCGCGAGCATGCCGTCGTGATCAGCGGCAACCGCGACAGCGCGGTTTCCGAGCTGTGCTCGCGACTTCAGCAGCGCGTGGGCGACCTCGGCGAGGTCCGCCTCGGGGTGCCCGAGCAGCCAGTCGTGCACCCGCTGTGCCTGCGCCTGGAGCGCCGCCTCGCTCTTGGCCGACACGGACCACGGCATGACGTCGGTGGCGATGAGCGCCTCAGCCGGATGCGGCTCGACGTCGGCCGTGTCCGGCGCCGTGGACTCGGCGGGTGCCTCCTCGATGATCACGTGCGCGTTGGTGCCGCTGATCCCGAACGACGACACACCCGCCCGGCGAACCCGCTCCCCGGCCCGCCACGGCTCGGACTCGGTCAACAGCCGCACCGAACCCGCGGACCAGTCCACATGCGACGACGGCTCATCCACATGCAGCGTTCGCGGCAACTGACCGTTCCGCAGCGCCTGAACCATCTTGATCACACCGGCCACACCGGCCGCCGCCTGCGTATGACCGATGTTCGACTTCACCGATCCGATCCGCAACGGCGTCCCGTCGCCGCGATCCTTTCCGTACGCGGCGATCAGCGCCTGCGCCTCGATGGGATCACCCAGCGTCGTACCGGTCCCGTGCGCCTCGACCACATCGACATCGACCGGTGTCAGACCCGCACTGGCCAGCGCCTGCGCGATGACACGTTCTTGCGAGGGGCCGTTGGGCGCGGTCAGGCCGTTGCTCGCACCGTCCTGGTTCACCGCACTTCCGCGGATCACGGCCAGCACGTTGTGCCCCAGCCGCTGAGCGTCCGACAACCGCTCCAGCGCCACCACACCCACGCCCTCGGACCACGCCACGCCATCAGCCGAGGACGCGAACGACTTGCACCGGCCATCAGGCGACAGACCACGCTGCCGGGAGAACTCCACGAACAGCAACGGCGTCGACATCACCGTCACACCACCGGCCAGCACCAGCGACGTCTCACCCTGACGCAGGGCCTGACACGCCAGATGCAACGCCACCAGCGACGACGAACACGCCGTGTCCAACGTGACCGCCGGACCCTCCACCCCCAACGTGTACGCGACCCGACCCGACACCACACTGCCCGCCGAACCGGTGCCGACGTATCCCTCAGCAGCGCTCGACTGCGCGGCGAACCCGTAGTCCTGGTACATCACCCCGGCGAAGACACCGGTGTCACTGCCCCGCAGCGACGTGGGATCGATCCCGGCGTCCTCCAGCGCCTCCCACGACGCCTCCAGCAACAACCGCTGCTGCGGATCCATCGCCGACGCCTCACGCGGCCCGATCCCGAAGAAGCCCGCGTCGAATTCCGCCGCGTCGGGCAGGAATCCGCCCTCGCGCGCATACGACGTACCGGGCTTGTCCGGGTCCGGGTCGAACAGCCGGTCCAGATCCCAGCCGCGGTCGGACGGGAACCCCGTGATGGCGTCCCGGCCCGACGCGACCAGGTCCCACAGGTGCTCCGGCGTTTCGACACCGCCCGGGTACCGGCAGCTCATGCCCACGATCGCGATCGGCTCGTCGATCCGGGCCTGGAGACGCTCCAGGCCGTCACGGGTCTCAAGGAGTTCCAGCGTTACCTTCTTCAGGTACTCCACGAGCCGGGCTGACGACTGATCCTCAACAACGTTCTCGTCCACGAGGTATTCACACCTAAGGTCCGGGGTCGGCGCTGGAACGGGCCTGTCGGCGCGCGCTCAGAACAGCGGGCTCACGTCCACCTGGTACTCCTTGATCCAGGCGTTGGCGCGGATCAGGCTTTCGGTGCGCAGGCGGTTCCAGGTGCCGCCACCGGCCGCATCGGTGCCGTCGACGACCTGTTGTGCCGCCTCGGCATTGATCAGGGGACGGATGGGCTCGTCGTCGCCGTTGTCCAGAATGTGCTTGAGACCGGTGCGGAGCATGTCGTCGTATCCGGTGTCGAGCGTCGCCGGGAAAGCCGACTTGGGCCGTTGCAGTACCGATTCCGGCAGCAGATCGCCTGCGGCGGCGCGCAGCAGCCACTTTCCGGTGCCGTTCCGCTTCTTCATCGACCACGGGACGTTGAACATGTACTCGATGAGCCGGTGGTCGCAGAAGGGCACCCGGACCTCGAGCCCGAGGGCCATGCTCATCCGGTCCTTGCGGTCCAGAAGCGCCCGCATGAACCGGGTGAGGTCGAGGTAGTTCACCTCACGCATCCGTGCGTCTTCGGGTGCTTCGCCGTCGAGCCGGGGAACCTCGGCCAGGCCTTCGTTGTACATGCCGCCGAGCCGTTCCATCATGCCCGTCCGCTCGATGACGTCGGAGCTGAACAGGCTGAACGGGCCGGGTGTGCCCCGCAATACCTGGAACGCCATCCAGGGGTAGATCGGGATGTCGAGGGCCTTCTGGTCGTGCACCCACGGGTAGCCGCCGAAGACCTCGTCGGCGCCTTCGCCGGAGATGGCCACGGTGCAGTGCTCGCGCACGGCGCGGAACAGCAGGTAGAGCGAGACGTCCATGTCACCGAGGTGGTTGGGCAGGTCCCAGGCCGCGAGCACCTGCCGGCGGACGTCGGGGGCGCTGAGCCCAAGGGTGTCCACCGCCACGGACTTGTGCAGGCAGCCGATGTGCTTCACCACCTGCTCGATGAACGGGCCGTCTTCGGTGGTGCGCAGTCCGTCCGCCTCGGAGTCGAACGAGTCCGAGTAGCCGACGAAGTCGATCGAGAACGAGTGCAGCACATCGTCGGTGTTCGCCCGGGCCGCGAGGGCGGTGAGCACGCTGGAGTCGACGCCACCCGACAGCAGCATGCCGAGCGGCACGTCGGACACCAACTGCCGCTCGACGATGTCCTCCATGAGCGAGCGCACCTTGGCGACCGTGGTGTCCAGGTCGTCCTCGTGGGGCCGGGCTTCCAGTTGCCAGTACCGGCGCTTGTCGATCCCGTTGCGGTTCACCTTCAGGTATTCGCCGGGCTGCAGTTCGTGCATCCCGTCGAACAGCGTGGCTCCGGCCATGTTCGCCTGGAGCATGAGGAAGCTCGCGAACCCGTCGGGGTTCACCACGCGGCGGGCCTCCGGATTGGCGAGGATCGCCTTCGGCTCCGAGCCGAAGAGAAGTCCGCGGCCGGTCGGGTAGTAGTAGACGGGCTTCACGCCGACCCGGTCCCGGACCAGCAGCAGCTCTTCCTTGTCGGTGTCCCAGATGGCGAACCCGAACATGCCGTTGAGGCGGCTCACGAAGGCCTCGCCCCACTCGGCATAGGCGAGGGCGACGACTTCCGTGTCGCTGTTCGTCGTGAACTTGTGTCCCTTGCCCTCGAGTTCGGCGCGCAGCTCGCGGAAGTTGTACACCTCGCCGCTGTACGTCAGCACCGTTGCGCCGCGCACCATCGGCTGCGCGCCGCCGGCCGGGTCGATGACCGCGAGCCGGCGATGGCCGAGGGCGGCGTGCGGCGACAGCCACACCGCTCCGTCATCGGGCCCGCGCAACGCCATGGTTGCCGTCATGGACTCGACCGTCGCGCGCCGCGAACGCAGATCCGTCCCGAAATCCACCCAGCCGGTTATTCCACACATGTCCCCACCCTCCGAAGACCGAGTTGCTTTTCCCCAGCATTCTGCAGCGGCTGCGATTCGAACAGTAATCCCGCGACTGCCTCCGAAGCAGCTCGGGGCGCACCAGGAAATTACCCGTGGGCGAATCGCCCACGGGTAACGCAGAATCTGCTGCGGCCGCGATTCACGGCAGAGTCCGGAAGAAGTGGACGCGAGCGTTGCCGACGAAATCAACCGGGTGCACAGAACGCACCAGGGGTGTCGGCAACGCTGTCTGCCGTATCGATCGAACGGCTATGCCTCAGTGTCCTGGGAATTGATTCGTTCCGTCAATTCTTCCGCGAGGAGCTGCCAACTCTCCGCGTGATGCCGCGCCAGTTCGGCGATCACCGGCGCGCAGTGGATCGGAAGGCTGCTCGCCATCGTCGTCCAGTCGTGCGGCTGGACGGCGGAGACGTCCAGGATCCGCAGCAGTCTCCGGCCCGCCTCGGTGAACCGGAGTGACGGGTCGGCAGACAACCGCCGGACCGTCAGCGACAGGTCCACGGCGCCCGGGCGTACCCGGGGGCGCTTCACGATGCCGCGCCCTCCGGTCCCCCGGCCGACCGGCGACATGTCGTCCGGCTGCCCCGTGGTCCCCGCTGCTCCCGCGCCGGCACGCACCCGCCTTCGCACGTCCTTCGCCGTGGTGAGCGAGATGCCGGCGGCGAGCGCCACTTCCTGGGCGGACGCCTCGGGCTTCACCGCGAGGAACGCCAGCGCACGGGTGCGGCCTGCGGCCGCCGCGGCCGGGTAGGCCACACCGTCCCGCCC
>NZ_JBHUQX010000499.1:0-6160 GCF_042674225.1 Streptomyces sp. NPDC056948 | reverse complement strand
GTCTTGATGAGGCGGGTGAAACCGTCGCCGAGCGGCTGGAGAGCTGTGGCCGTGTCCGGCCACAGCTTTCCGACGACGATTCCGAGAACGAGCGCGCAGAGGACCTGCGCGAAGAGTGAGCTACGCAGTGTGCGTGCGACACGTCGCGGCAGAGACGGTACGGACGGTGGCACGGGGCCTCCTTGGGGGACGGGCTACACAGAGGCCGGAGGAGACTTCTGCGATACGGAAAGCTGCTTCCGTAACCGAACACTCTGGAGGCTGTCTTGATCGCACACAAGACCGCAATGTTTCGGACACGTAAAAGTGGCCTAAGTGACGCATGTCACACTGACCACACCGCTCCCATCAGCAGCGGCCGCGGTCCCCCGTGAGCACCCCCTGAGCCGTGGTCAGCGTGCGGTCGTAGCAGCCGTGCGAGCCGTACAGCCGGTAGCGCTCGCTCGTGGTGCCGACCGCGTGCCGCTGGTCGCGGGGCACGTTCGCCGTGTACGTGGCGTCGCCAGTGTAGGAGTCGTCGAGCCGCGACCAGGCGGTGCGCCGGCCGCCCCGCGACTCGACGGTCGTGGCACGGTCGCCGAGGGTCAGCACGGTACGCAGCCGGTCGCCCGCCCCGAGGGTGGTCGTACCGTCCATCGAGTAGATCCGGTGCGTGCGTGTGCTGCGGGCCGGTCCACGCCCGTCGACGGTCACCGACTCGTCGTCGGTCCAGGTGGCCTTGAGCCCGTCGCTCGTCTCGCCGTCGGTCCAGCGGTGCTCGGAGGTGTTGGCGAGCGAACGGCCGACGGTGGTCGTGATCCGGCCGTGTGAGGTGTCGACGTATCCGGCGACGGTGAGCCGGTGGGCGCCCTCGGTGTCCACCCGGTGCTCCGGACCAGGCGGCGTGTAGTCCGAGGCGTCGGTGAGGTCGCCCTCCTGGTGCACGGTGAGCTGCCCGGTGACGTGGGCGCGCCGCTCGTCCTGCCAGACGAGGACGTTCACGGGAGTGCTCCAGCCGGCCTGCCCCTCCGGCACGCCGACGACCGAGACCTCGACGCGGTGCGGCCGGCCGTCGTTGAGGAGCCCGGCGAAGGGAGTGAGGTCGTAGGTGATCGGTTTGATGTCGAAGGCGCGCGGGCCCGGGATCACGTACCAGAGGAACGGGTTGGACCAGCCGCCGGTCCACACGGTCGGGAACGGCGTGGCGATGCCCGCGAGCCGGCCGTCCACGCGGATCTGCACTTCCCGGTAGGGGCCCCGGCCGGCCTTGCAGGAGTACGGCGCGGGATCGGGCACCGACAGGTACCAGTACTCCTCGCAGCCGCCTCCGGAGCCGGTGGCGTACACCTCGGCGACGATGCGTTCGCTGTTGCGCGGGGTGGTGAGGGCCGAGTCGCCGTCGAGGGTGAGGACCCGGTCGGGGCTCTTGCCGTCCGGGCGGCCCTGGTAGAACGTCAGTGTGACCTTGACGTCGAGGACGCCCGTGTAGGTGTCGTCGACGACGTTGCCGATGAGCATCTCGACGTCCTGGCGACCGCGGAAGGTGTCGCTGTAGCGCGTGACGTCCTTCTCCACGGACCACTCGATGCCGTCGGGCGAGGGCTGCGGCGTCGACGTACGGAAGATCTCCACCCCGCCGACGTGCAGATAGCCGAGCCGGTCGTACTGGCGCCCCTTGACCTTCCCGTCGAGCCGCAGCACGACCTTGCTCCACCGCTCGCCGCAGTCGCCGGGCGGGGTGTACGTGCCCCGGTACGGGGTGAAGTCGCGGAACTGGGCCTGGGCGACGGTGATCTCGCAGTGCTTACCGGCCGGCTTGCCGACGGGCGGGGCGGCCGTGACCGGGTCGTGCCAGTCGTTGCCGAACTCGGCGGGGACGTCGGCCGCCCGGGCGGGACCGGTTCCGAGGAGGGTGCTCGCCAGGAGGGTCACTCCGGCAAGCATGGACATGACGATCCGTCTCTTCATGGCCGGTGTTCTACGGGGAGTCCGCCGCCTCCGCAATGAGCAACCGCCCGTCGAGGCAGCGCTGTTCCCACCTCTGTCGGCCGGTTCCTGTCGGTGGGCCGCGCGCGCACGAGAAAACCGGTTGCCTCCGACCACGCCGCGACGCGAACCTGTCACGGTTTGCTGCCTTCGGCCGAACCCCCATCCCCCTGACACGAGCCACTGGGACGTCATGCAGATTCAAGACCTTCCCTACGCCGACCCCGGCGTGCCGGACGCGCGTTCGGGTCCCCGATTCCTGTGGTGGCTCTTCCGGAATCAGCTGGGCGGACAGCTCAAGTCGCTGGCCTGGGGGCTGCTGCACTTCGCCTCCGTCGCCGCGCTGCCGTTCTGCGTCGGTGTCGCCGTGCAGGCCGTCGTCGACCGCTCCGGCGCGCGGCTCGCCCTGGCGGGCGGCCTGCTGGCGCTGGCCTGCGTCGGCAACGCGGTCGGCGACACCTTCCTGCACCGCACCGCCATCACCAACTGGATCACGGCGGCCGCCCGCGTCCAGCAGCTCCTCGCCCGCAAGGCCGCCCAGCTCGGCTCGGCGCTGACCCGGCGCGTCGCGGCCGGTGAGGTCGTCGCCGTGTCCACCGGTGACGTCGAGAAGATCGGCTGGTTCGTGGAGGCCTGGTCGCGGTTCACCGCGGCCTTGGTCACCATCGTGCTGGTCTGCGTCGGCCTGGTCGTCTACCAGCCCGCGCTCGGCGTGGTCGTGGCCGTCGGCCTGCCCGTGCTGGCGCTCGCCGTGCTGCCCCTGCTGCCCCGCGCCACCCGGCGGGCCGACACCCAGCGCGAGAAGGCCGGACGCGCCACCGAACTCGCCTCGGACACCGTCGCCGGGCTGCGCGTGCTGCGCGGCATCGGCGGCGAGGAACTGTTCCTCGACCGCTATCGCCGGGCCTCCCAGGAGGTCCGGCACGCTGCCGTGCGCAGCGCCCGGATGTGGTCCCTGATCTCCGCTATCCAGGTCCTGCTGCCCGGACTGCTGCTCATCGCCGTCGTCTGGCACGGCGTGGAGCTGGCCCGCCAGGGCCGGATCACCGTCGGCGAACTGGTCACCGTCTACAGCTCGGTGATGGTCCTCACCTATCCGCTGCGCCACTTCGAGGAGATCGCCATGGCGTACTCCTTCTCGCGCCCCTCGGCCAAGCGGGCCGCGGGCGTGCTGTCGCTGGAGCGGGCCACGGACACCGCCGGGTCCCGCGCCGCCGAGGTCCCCTCCGGAGAGCTGTACGACCCGGAGACCGGGCTGCTCGCGTCCACCGGCCGGCTCACCGCCGTGGTGTGCGGCGACCCGGACGCGGCGGGCCGGCTGGCGGAACGGCTGGGCGGACACCCGTCGCAGGAGGGCACCGCGGTGCTGCTGGGCGGGGTGCCGCTCGACGAACTCCCGCTGGACTCGGCCCGTACGGCCGTCCTCGTCCAGGACAAGGACCCGGTGCTGCTCTCCGGCTCGCTGCGCGAACTGCTCGACGTACCCGCGTCGGGTGCCGTGGAGCCGCGACAGGCGCTGGCGGCCGCGCAGTGCGACGACGTACTGGCGGCGCTGGTGCAGGGCTCGCTGGACGCCGCCGACCCCATGGACTCCCGGATCACCGAACGCGGCCGGTCCCTGTCCGGCGGGCAGCGCCAGCGGCTCGCGCTCGCCCGGTCGCTGATCACGGACCCGGAGGTGCTGGTCCTGGACGAGCCGACCTCGGCCGTCGACTCGCACACCGAGGCACGGATCGCCCAGGGCGTGCGGGACCTGCGCGCGGGGCGCACGACCGTGGTGTTCACATCCTCCCCGCTGCTGCTGGACCGCGCCGACCGGGTCGTGTTCCTGCACGACGGCGAGGTCGCCGCGGTGGGCGCGCACCGCGAGCTGGTGCTTACCGAGCCCCGCTACCGGGCGGTCGTGACACGCGAGACCGAGGACGAGGCCGCCCTGAACGGTGCGGCCGACCTGACCGACGTACTGGCGGAACTGGAAGAGATCGAGGAGAAGGCATGATCGGCGTGGCGCCACCGGCGTACGACCCGGCGGCCCCGACGACGGCGAACACCCTGCCGGTCGGTGCCCCCGCGACCGTCCGCGCCTACGCGGCCGAACTGCTGCGGCGGCACCGCCGGGCGTTTCTGCTGCTCGTCGCCGTCAACACGATCGCCGTCATCGCCTCGATGGCCGGTCCGTGGCTGCTGGGCGGGCTCGTGGAGCGGGTGTCCGACGGGACGCGGGACCTGCGGCTGGAACTCACGGCAGGGCTGTTCGTGGCCGCGCTGGCCGTCCAGGCGGCGTTCGTCCGTCAGGTGCGGCTGCGCGGCGCGATGCTCGGTGAGCGGATGCTGGCCGACCTGCGCGAGGACTTCCTCGTGCGGTCGGTCGGGCTGCCGCCCGGCGTGCTGGAGCGGGCCGGGACCGGGGACCTGCTGTCGCGGATCACGACGGACATCGACCGGCTGGGCAACGCCATGCGTGAGGCCGTGCCGCAGCTCTCGATCGGCGCGGTGTGGGTGGTGCTGCTGATGGGCGGGCTGGTGGTGACGGCGCCGCCGCTGGCGCTCGCCGTGCTGCTCGCCGTGCCGCTGCTGGTGGTCGGCTGCCGCTGGTACTTCCGGCGGGCGCCGGCCGCCTACCGCTCGGAGTCCGCCGGGTACGCCGCGGTGGCCGCCGCGCTCGCCGAGACCGTGGACGCCGGCCGTACGGTCGAGGCGCACCGCCTCGGTGCCCGGCGGGTGGCGCTGTCCGAGCGGCGGATCAAGGAGTGGACGGCCTGGGAGCGCTACACGCTGTGGCTGCGGTCGGTGCTCTTCCCGGTCATCAACGTCACCCATGTGACCGTGCTCGCCTCGGTCCTGATGGTCGGCGGTGCCTTCGCCCTCCAGGGCTGGATCGACGTCGGCCAGCTCACGACGGGCGCGCTGATCGCCCAGATGCTCGTCGACCCGGTGGGCATGATCCTGCGCTGGTACGACGAGCTGCAGGTGGCCCAGGTGTCGCTGGCCCGGCTGGTCGGTGTCCGGGACATCGAACCGGAGGCCGGCGACTCCTCCGTGGCCCCCGAGGGACGGCATGTGCGGGCCGACCGGGTGCACTTCGGCTATCTGGAGGGCGTGGACGTCCTGCGCAAGGTGTCCCTGGAGGTCTCCCCCGGCACCCGGCTGGCCCTGGTCGGGCCCTCGGGGGCGGGCAAGTCGACGCTGGGCCGGCTGCTCGCCGGGATCTACGCGCCCCGGGACGGGCGGATCACCCTGGGCGACGCCGAGCTGTCCCGGATGCCGGCGGAACGCGTCCGCGCCCACGTCGCCCTGGTCAACCAGGAGCACCATGTGTTCGTCGGCTCCCTGCGCGACAACCTCCGCCTCGCCCGGACCGACGCGGTCGACGCCGAGCTCTGGGCGGCGCTGGGCGCGGTCGACGCGGACGGCTGGGCCCAAGGGCTCGACGACGGCCTGGACACCGAGGTCGGCTCGGGCGGCCACGCCCTCACCCCGGCCCAGGCCCAGCAGATCGCACTGGCCCGCCTGGTCCTCGCGGACCCGCACACCCTGGTCCTGGACGAGGCGACGTCCCTGCTCGACCCCCGGGCCGCCCGCCACCTGGAACGCTCCCTGGCCCGGGTCCTCGACGGCCGCACCGTCGTGGCCATCGCCCACCGCCTCCACACCGCCCACGACGCGGACGTCATCGCCGTCGTCGAGAACGGCCGGATCAGCGAACTGGGCAGCCACGACGACCTGGTCACGGCGGACGGGGCGTACGCGGCGCTGTGGCGCTCCTGGCACGGCTGAGGCCGGGAGGCCAGGGGCAGGGATCGGTCCGCCGGCTGGAGGGCGCCACCGTCGGCGCCCGCGGCCGGCCGGGCGGCTCGGGTGCCTTCGCTGCGAAGCCCCTGGCAGGGGTCCGTGGCGTTGCGCGGGTACGAGGCCGGGTGGAAGGCTGGAAGCAGGCACCGGCTCGGGGAACGGGCCCGTCCCCACCCCCCTGGAGGTACCCGTGAACAGGTCCGACGGTTGGGGAGACGATGTCTACCAACCGGATCAAGACGAGCAGCGAGAGGACACGGGGCTGCTCGACGCCGAGGACACCCTGGTGGACGACGGCGTCGACGATCCCCTGGACCGGGGCTGGTCCCCTCCCGAGCGGCCCTGGGCCGTCGAGCACCTCGGTGTGACGGCGGCCGAGCGGCACGCGGGCGAGACGCTGGAC
>NZ_JBHUQX010000498.1:0-6163 GCF_042674225.1 Streptomyces sp. NPDC056948 | reverse complement strand
GGGCCTCGCCCGTGTCGTCCGGGGGCGCCTCGGGCAGGCCGCCGTAGGCGCCCCCGCCCACCGGGTGCCCGGCCGTCATCCGCCGGGCGGCCTCCGTCCAGTCCTTCAGCAACTGGACGAACTGCGCGCGGTCGTCGGTCGTCACATCGAACGAGGCGAAGTGCAGGCGGTCCTGTACCGGGGTGGCGATGCCCGCCTGGTGCGTGCCGTGGAAGGGAACCGCGGCCCCGGCAGCGGCCGGGGCTTCGTCGTCGCCGCGTGCCATCGCGACCGCTCCGCCGGCCGCGGCGGCGCCGAGCGCGAGGCCCGCACCGCCCCAGCCGAGCAGCGAACGGCGGGAGGGGGGCGGCGGTGTGTTGGTGTCCGTCATGGTGTCCCGCTACTTCGCGACCGCGGCGGCGAGCTTGGACAACGGCTCCGCGAGGGCGTTCACCGCGTCCGACAGCTCCTTGCGGTCCGCCTTGCCGACCTTGTCGTACGAGGTGAAGTCGTACGACGTGGTGTTCGGGCGGTACTGGTCGAGCAACTTGTCCAGCGCCGTGAACTGCTTGTCCAGTTCGGTGACGAGGGCCGCGTCGTTCTCCTTCGCGACCGGCTTCAGCAGCTCGTACGACTGCTGCGCGCCCTCGACGTTGGCCTTGAAGTCGACCAGGTCGGTGTGCGAGTAGCGCTCCTCCTCGCCGGTGACCTTGCCGGTGGCGACCTCGTCGAGGAGTTCCTTGGCTCCGTTGGCCATGGAGGTGGGGGTGATCTCGGCCTTGCCGACCCGCTTCTGCCAGTCCTTCAGATCGGTGATGAGCGTGCCGGCGAGTTCCTTCTCGCGGTCGCCGATCTTCTTGTCCTGCCAGAGGGCCTTCTCCAGGCGGTGCCAGCCGGTCCAGTCGGTGGCCGGGTCCTGGCCGTCCTCCAGGCCGTCCTCGCGGACGTCGACCTTCGGGTCGATGTCGCCGAAGGACTCGGCGACCGGCTCGGTGCGCTCCCAGCCGATGCGGGAGGGGGCGTACGCCTTCTTCGCGGCTTCGAGGTCGCCGTCCTTGACGGCCTTGGCGAACGTCTCGGCCTTGGGCAGCGTCTCGTCGGCCTGGGCCTGGACGTAGGCGCGGTAGGCCGCCACGGCCTTGTCCAGGCGCGGGTCGCGCTGGACGGCCTTGCCGCCGGTGACCTTGACGGCCTGGCGGATGCCCTTGCCCTTCATGCCGGGCTTGCAGGCGATCTGGTAGTCGCCGGCCTTCACCTCGGCGGTGACGCGCTGCTTGGTGCCGGGGCCTATGTTCTCCCGCTCGGTGACCACGCGGTCGTCGGGGAAGAGGACGTAGACCTCGGTGACCTTGGAACCCTTGTTCTCGACGGCCAGTTCGACGTGCCCGGCCGGGAACTCCTTCTTCGACACCTCGCACTTGTCGTCCGTCGCCGTGACGTGGACGACGTGGTCGCCGTCCTTGGCGTTGCTCTTCTCGGTGCAGCCGGTGACGGCGGTCAGGGCCGCCGCGACGGTGATCACGAGGGAAGCGGGTCTGGCGGGTCGCATGAGGGCTCCAGAGAAAGGAAGGTGAGGCTCACCTAAGGGCCACATCAGGATGCCTGAGTGGCTCAAAATCGCCGTCATGAATGAGTCAAGGAGAGGTCAAGGCTCCCGCCGGGGGGTCACCAGGAGCGCTCCTGTCCGGGGGTGCGGGAGGACCTCGACGGGCTGGTCGTAGACCTCGGTCAGCAGTCGTTCGGAGAAGACCTCGGCGGGCGGACCGTCCGCCGCGACGCGACCGGCGCACAGAAGCGCGACCCGGTGCGCGTAGGCGGCGGCGAGCCCCAGATCGTGCACCACCACGACCACCGCGTCACCGGCGTGCGCCCTTGACCGGCACAGCCGCAGCACCAGTTCCTGGTGCCGCAGGTCCAGCGCCGCGGTCGGTTCGTCGAGCAGCAGGAGCGGGGCGTGCTGGGCGAGGACCCGGGCCAGCGCGACCCGGGCCCGCTCGCCGCCGCTGAGCGCGGAGAACGGGCGCGTGGCGAAGCCGGTCACCTCGGTGGCGGCCATGGCCTCGGCGACGGCCCGGTCGTCGTCGGCCGGGGTCGTGGTGGGGGACGCGGCGTGCGGGGCCCGGCCCATGCGGACGACCTCCTCGACCGTGAAGGGGAAGGAGAGCGCCGCGGACTGCGGCAGGACCGCCCGGCGCAGGGCGAGATCGGGCGCGGGCCAGTCCGCCGCCGGGCGGCCGTGGACGCGTACGACGCCCTCGGCGGCCGGGACATCGGCGGCCAGGGCGTTCAGCAGGGTGGACTTCCCCGCCCCGTTGGGGCCGACCAGGGCGAGGACCTCACCGGCGCGGACCGTGAGGTCGACCCCCTTGACCACCTCGCGGGCCCCGAGCCGGACATGCAGACCCCGGGCCTCGGCCAGGACGTCGCCGGGCGTGGGCGGGGCAGGGGGAGTGGGACGTCGGGTACGCAGGCGGATCACGCCCAGCCTCCTTGTCGGCGCCGGGTGCGGCGCAGCAGCCAGAAGAAGAACGGGCTGCCGAGCAGAGCCGTCAGCACCCCGAGGGGGAGTTCGGCGGGCGCGGCGACCGTACGCGCCGTCAGATCCGCCGCCAGCAGGACGAGCGCGCCGAACAGCGCGCTGCCCGGGACGAGGAAGCGATGTCCGGGGCCCGCCAGCATGCGCAGCAGGTGCGGGACCACCAGGCCCACGAACCCGATGATCCCGGAGACGCTCACCGCCGCCGCGGTCAGCAGCGCGATGACGAGGACCAGCACGATCCGCAGCCGCTCCACGTCCACGCCCAGATGCCGGGCGGGCCGTTCGCCGAGGGCCAGCAGGTCCAGGCGGCGGGAGTACAGGGGCGCGACCGCCAGGCCGAGTGCCGCGCACGGCAGGACCGCCAGCACCTTCGGCCAGGTCGCCTGCGAGAGCGAGCCGAGCTGCCAGAAGGTGATCTGGTTGACCGCGGCCGTGTCCGCGAAGAAGAGGAACAGGCCGATCAGCGCCCCCGCGAAGGCGTTCACCGCGATGCCGGTGAGAATCAGCGTGACCACTTCCGTACGGCCGCCCGAACGCGACATCGCGTAGACGAGCAGAACCGTCACCAGGCCGGAGGCGAAGGCGAAGACGGACACCGTCCAGGTGCCGAGGACGTTCACACCGAGGGCGATCGCCCCGACCGCGCCGACCGCGGCGCCGGAGGAGACGCCGATGACACCCGGCTCGGCGAGCGGGTTGCCGAACACACCCTGCATCAGCGCGCCCGCGCAGCCCAGCGAGGCGCCGACCAGCAGGGCCAGCACGATCCGCGGGAACCGTACGTTCCACAGCACCGACTCGGCCACCCGGTCCAGCTCCCCGCCGCCCAGCCCCAGCCGGTGCTGCACGGACGCGAGGACGTCACCGACCGGGACGGGATAGGCGCCGGTGCCGGCGGCGACCGGGACCAGGACGAGCAGGGCGGCGAGCAGTCCGGCGGTCAGCAGCCACGTCGTCGTACGGCGTCTTCGGGGCGGGCTCTCGGCCGGGGCGCTCGTGGTGGGCCTCTCCAGTACGGTCATCCAGCCTTACCTGCGCTCTCTGTCGGTCGTCGTGGCGGTGGAAAGGTTCAAGGCAGAATTGCCCTCGTGACTGACTACGACGTACTCCGTGTCTTCTGCGGGCCGCGCGGCGGATACGGCAATGAACTCGGGGTCGTTCGCGAGGGTTCGGTGATGCCCGAGGAGAGCGAGCGGCAGGAGTTCGCCGCGAAACTCGGCTTCAGCGAGACCGTGTTCGTCGACGACCCCGAGCGCGGCGTGATCGACATCTACACACCGACCCTGCGGCTGCCCTTCGCCGGGCATCCCTGCGTCGGGACGGCGTGGCTGCTCGACGTGCCCGAACTGGTCGTCCCCGCCGGGGTGGCCGGTGCCCGGCAGGACGGGGAGTTCTGCTGGATCGAGGCGCGGGCGGAGTGGGTGCCGCCGCGCACCCTGCGGCAGTACGGCAGCGCCGCCGAGGTCGACGATCTGGCCGTGCCGCCGCCGGGGGAGTGGGTCTACGCCTGGGCCTGGGAGGACGAGCCCGCCGGCCGGGTCCGCGCCCGGGCCTTCCCCGGCCGCGGCGACGGCATCGACGAGGACGAGGCGACCGGGGCGGCCGCCCTGCTGCTCACCGACCGGCTGGGCCGGGCCCTCAACATCACCCAGGGCGCCGGCTCCCAGCTCCTGACCGCGCCCCAGCCGGGCGGGTGGACCGAGGTCGGCGGGCGGGTGCACCTCGAGCGCTGAACCAGGCGGTGGCCGCCGGGCTCACGCCGACAGCGGGAACTCCTCGCCCAGCGCCTGGAACACCGCGTTGTTCAGCGCGTACGCCCGCTTGCACTCGGCCACGGCCCGCTGCCGCTCCAGCTCGTCACCGGGCACGGCGTCCAGCAGAGCGCAGTAACTCCGCTTGAAGGCGGCCGGGTTGGGGATCTGCTCGAAGACGTAGAAGCGGACCCCGTCGCCCTTCTTCGTGAAACCCCACGCCTTCTCGGCCGTGTCGCGGATGATCTGCCCGCCGGAGAGGTCGCCGAGGTAGCGGGTGTAGTGGTGGGCGACATAGCCGGCCGACCAGGCGCGGGCGCACTCGGTGATCCGCTCCGCGTACTCCAGCGTGGCGGGCAGCGCGCTGATCCCCGACCGCCAGCCGGGGCCGCGCAGATACTCCAGGTCCTGCTCCAGCGAGGCCGTACGGAAGAGCTCCGGGCGGACGAACGGGCCCGCCACCGGGTCCGTCGCCAGCCGCGCCGCCCCCGACTCCAGCGCCCCGTACACGAACCAGAGCTGCTCCGTGTAGCGCGCGAACGCGTCGACGCCCAGTTTGTGCCCCAGCAGGTCGCTCATGAAGGTCGAGCCCCTGACCTCCTCGTGCTGCTCTCGGGAAGCGGTCCGAATGAGGGTCGAGAAGGATTCCATGGCGACACTTTCTATGGTTAGGCTAACCTAAGTCAATAGCTTTGCCGACCTGTTGTCGGTAAACTTCCCGACCCGGCGTCGGTAAAAACATGCGGACGCATGCGGACATGAGGAACGGCCCGCCCTCCGAGGAGAGCGGGCCGTTCGACGATGTGCGTGCGGTGCTACGGCAGCGTGAGAATCTCCGCGCCCGTGTCCGTCACCACCAGCGTGTGCTCGAACTGGGCCGTCCGCTTGCGGTCCTTCGTCACGACCGTCCAGCCGTCGTCCCACATGTCGTACTCGTGCGTCCCGAGCGTCAGCATCGGCTCGATCGTGAACGTCATCCCGGGCTGGATGACCGTCGTCGCGTGCGGGCTGTCGTAGTGCGGGATGATCAGGCCCGAGTGGAACGAGCTGTTGATGCCGTGGCCGGTGAAGTCCCGGACCACCCCGTAGCCGAAGCGCTTGGCGTACGACTCGATGACCCGGCCGATGATGTTGATCTGCCGGCCGGGCCGGACCGCCTTGATCGCGCGGTCGAGGGACTCCCGCGTCCGCTCCACCAGCAGCCGCGACTCCTCGTCGACCTCGCCCACCAGGTAGGTCGCGTTGTTGTCGCCGTGCACGCCGCCGATGTACGCCGTCACGTCGAGGTTGATGATGTCGCCGTCGCGCAGGACGGTGGAGTCCGGGATGCCGTGGCAGATGACCTCGTTGACCGAGCTGCACAGCGACTTCGGGAAGTCGCGGTAGCCCAGCGTCGAGGGGTAGGCGCCGTGGTCGCACATATACGCGTGCGCCACCTTGTCCAGCTCGTCCGTGGTCACCCCCGGGGCGATCAGCTTCGCGGCCTCCGCCATCGCCCGGGCGGCGATCCGGCCGGCGACGCGCATCGCCTCGACCGTCTCGGGGGTCTGCACCTCCGGTCCGGTGTACGGCGTCGGCGCGGGCTTGCCGACGTACTCGGGGCGACGGATGTTTCCGGGCACGGGACGGGTGGGGGACAGCTCCCCCGGTGCGAGCAGCGACTGGCCAGACATGCCAGCGAGTCTAACCAGCGCCCATGGGGGAACATGTCGATGGCGAGAGGAGCTGGTCATGGCCCTGTTCAAGAAGCGCACGGTCGGCAAGCCGGGTGAGTGGTACTACTGCCTGGAGCACAAGAAGGTCGAGGAGGGGCCGGAGTGCCCCAACAAGGACCGGTTCGGGCCGTACGCCTCCCGCACGGAGGCCGAACACGCGATGGCGACCGCCCGCGAGC
>NZ_JBHUQX010000497.1:0-6214 GCF_042674225.1 Streptomyces sp. NPDC056948 | reverse complement strand
GTCGTACGCCTGTCCGGGCCGTTCTCAGTCGTGCCAGGCGCCGAAGTCCTCCAGGAGGCGCTGGAGGGGTTCGAAGACACCGGGGGTCCCCGCGACTGTCAGCTCACCGGACGGGCGCTCTCCGGGGCGTCCACCGGTCAGGACGCCCGCCTCCCGGGCGATGAGGTCGCCCGCCGCCAGGTCCCAGGCGTGCAGACCGCGCTCGTAGTAGCCGTCGAGGCGCCCCGCGGCCAGGTCGCACAGGTCGACCGCGGCCGAGCCGCCGCGCCGGATGTCGCGCAGCAGCGGGATCAGCCGCTGGGCGACGTCGGCCTGGTGGGCGCGGACCTCGGCGACGTAGTTGAAGCCCGTCGAGACCAGCGCCTGGTCCAGGGGCGGCGCGGGGCGGCAGGCCAGCCGGCGCTCGCCGTCCCAGGCACCCGTGGCCCAGGCACCGCCGCCGAGCACGGCGTGGAACGTCTCGCCGCGCATCGGGGCCGTGACGACTCCCACGACGGTCTCGCCGTCCTGCTCGGCGGCGATGGAGACGGCCCAGGTGGGCAGGCCGTACAGGTAGTTGACCGTGCCGTCGAGCGGGTCGATCACCCAGCGGATGCCGCTCGTGCCGTCGCTGGAAGCGCCCTCCTCGCCGAGGAAGCCGTCGTCCGGGCGGCGCTCGGCGATCAGACCGGTGATCAGCTTCTCGGCCGCGATGTCCATCTCCGTGACGACGTCGATGGGGCTGGACTTGGTCGCGGCGACCGCCAGGTCGGCCGGGCGCCCGTCCCGCAGCAGCACGCCCGCGCGGCGGGCTGCTTCCTGGGCGAGCTCGAGCAGGTCCGTGTGCAGGGGGTCGGTCACGGGGCTCCTCACGCGTAGGTGCTGTCGGCGCCCGCCGCGGCGGGCCGGGGGGCGCGGGCCGGGCAGCAGCCGACCGGGCAGAGGTCGTGGCTCGCCCCGAGGGCGCCCAGGGCGCAGGGGGTGACCTCCTGCCCGCGCTCGACGGCCGCCCGCTCCACGACGAGTTCACGGATCGCGGCGGCGAACCTCGGGTCGGCGCCGACCGTGGCCGAGCGGCGCATCGGCAGCCCCAGCTCCTCGGCCTTGGCCTTGGCCTCCGTGTCGAGGTCGTACAGGACCTCCATGTGGTCGGAGACGAACCCGATGGGCGCGATCACGACGGCCGGGACACCGGCCGCGTGCCGCTCCTCGAGGTGGTCGCAGATGTCGGGCTCCAGCCACGGGATGTGCGGGGCTCCGGAGCGGGACTGGTAGACGAGCTGCCAGGGGTGGTCGACTCCGGTGCGCTCGCGGACGGCGTCCGCGATCAGCTTCGCCACGTCCAGGTGCTGCCTGACGTAGGCGCCGCCGTCGCCGTGGTCCTCGACGGTCCCGGAGGTGTCCGCGGAGGCCGTCGGGATCGAGTGGGTCGAGAAGGCGAGGTGCGCACCGTCCCGGACGCCCTCGTCGAGCTCGGCGAGGGACCGGAGCACCCCGTCGATCATCGGCTCCAGGAAGCCCGGGTGGTTGAAGTAGTGCCGCAGCTTGTCGACCCCCGGCAGCTCCAGGCCCTCGCTCTCCAGGGCCGCGAGCGCGTCGGCGAGGTTCTCGCGGTACTGGCGGCAGCCCGAGTACGAGGCGTAGGCGCTGGTGGCGAGGACCAGAATGCGACGGCGGCCGTCGCGGACCATCTCGCGCAGCGTGTCCGTCAGGTACGGCGCCCAGTTGCGGTTGCCCCAGTAGACCGGCAGGTCGAACCCGTGGTCGGAGAAGTCCTTGCGCAGGGCGTCCAGCAGGGCGCGGTTCTGGTCGTTGATGGGGCTGACCCCGCCGAACAGGAAGTAGTGCTGCCCGACTTCCTTGAGGCGTTCCTTGGGGATGCCACGCCCGCGCGTCACGTTCTCCAGGAACGGGACCACGTCGTCCGGGCCTTCCGGGCCGCCGAAGGAGAGCAGCAGCAGGGCGTCGTAGGGGGTGACATCGCGCGCGTCTGGCATGGGTCGATCCTGCCACCCAGCACTGACACCCGGGAAACGGCGGGGTGACACCTGCGCGGCAGCCGGGTCGGGGCGGATCCGCGGCTGGTCCGAACGGGTACAACGGGGTGTTCCGGGACGTAAGCTGTGTCGACTGCGTTCGCAGCTTACTGAGCCCTTCGGAGACCCCGTTGCCCAGCCCCTACCGCGCCCTGTTCGCAGCTCCAGGCTCCAAGGGCTTCTCCGCTGCGGGCTTCCTCGGCCGGATGCCGCTGTCGATGATGGGCATCGGCGTGGTCACGATGGTCTCGCAGCTCACCGGGCGGTACGGCCTGGCCGGTGCCCTGTCGGCGACCATCGCGCTGGCCGCTGCGACGGCCGGGCCACAGGTCTCGCGGCTGGTCGACCAGTACGGGCAGCGGCGGGTGCTGCGCCCGGCGACGCTGCTCTCGCTGACCGCCGCGTCCGTGCTGCTGTTCGCGGCGCACTACGGGTGGCCGGACTGGGTGCTGTTCGTGGCGTGTGCGGGCATCGGCTGCGTACCGAGCGTCGGCGCGATGATCCGGGCCCGCTGGGCGGCCCTGTACCGGGGCACGCCGCAACTGCACACCGCGTACTCCTTCGAGTCCGTGGTGGACGAGGTGTGCTTCGTCTTCGGGCCGATCATCTCCATCGGCCTGTCCACGGCCTGGTTCCCGGAGGCCGGTCCGCTGCTCGCCGCCTGCTTCCTGGCGGCCGGCGTCTTCTGGCTGACCGCGCAGCGCGCCACCGAGCCCGAGCCGCACCCGCGCGAGCGGCACGGTGGCGGCGGTTCGGCGATCCGCGCGCGGGGCCTTCAGGTCCTGGTGGCCACCTTCGTGGCGACCGGGGCGATCTTCGGGGCGGTCGACGTGGTCACCGTGGCCTTCGCCGACGAGGAGGGGCACAAGGCAGCCGCGAGCGTCGTCCTCGCGCTGTACGCGGCGGGTTCCTGCGTGGCGGGCATGATCTTCGGCCTCCTGCACTTCGCCGGGGCGCCGGAACGTCGGTGGTTGCTGGGCGTGTGCGCCATGGCCGTGAGTATGATCCCCCTCCTACTGGTCGGAAACTTGCCGTTTCTGGCCGTGGCGCTGTTCGTTGCGGGATTGTCCATCGCTCCGACGATGATCACGACGATGTCCCTCATCGAAGAGCACGTACCACGTGCGCAGCTCACCGAGGGCATGACCTGGGTGAGCACCGGGCTCGCGGTGGGGGTCGCGCTCGGCTCCTCCGCGGCCGGCTGGGTGATCGACGCGGCCGGGGCGCGTGCCGGGTACGGGGTTCCGGCGGTGGCCGGGGCCGTCGCGGTCGCGGTGGGTTTCCTGGGATTCCGCCGGCTCAAGCGGCCGGCTCCGGGTCGGGGAGGCTCCGTTGAGCAGCACAGCGAACGGAAAGAACGGCACGTGGCGTAACTGGGGCGGCAACGTCTCCGCGCGTCCCGCGCGGCAGGTCACCCCCGCCTCCGTCGACGAGCTCGCCGCCGCCGTGCGGCAGGCCGCCGAGGACGGCCTCAGGGTGAAGGCCGTCGGCACCGGGCACTCCTTCACGTCCATAGCCGCGACGGACGGTGTATTGATCCGCCCTCAACTGTTGACCGGCATACGCGGCATTGATCGCGACGCCATGACGGTCACGGTGGAGGCCGGCACCCCGCTCAAGAGGCTCAACATGGCCCTCGCCCGTGAAGGCCTGTCGCTCACGAACATGGGCGACATCATGGAGCAGACCGTCTCCGGCGCCACCAGCACCGGCACGCACGGCACGGGCCGCGACTCCGCCTCGATCGCCGCCCAGATCCAGGGCCTGGAACTGGTCACCGCGGACGGCTCGGTGCTGAGCTGCTCCGAGAAGGAGAACCCGGAGGTCTTCGCCGCGGCCCGCCTCGGCCTCGGCGCGCTGGGCATCGTCACCGCGATCACGTTCGCCGTCGAGCCGGTCTTCCTGCTCACGGCCCGCGAGGAACCGATGCCGTTCGACAAGGTCCTAGCCGACTTCGAGGAACTCTGGGCCGAGAACGAGCACTTCGAGTTCTACTGGTTCCCGCACACCGGCAGCACCAACACCAAGCGCAACAACCGCAGCGCGGGCCCGGAGAAGCCCGTGCCGCAGCTCAAGAGCTGGCTCGAGGACGAGTTCCTCTCCAACGGCGTCTTCCAGGTGGCCAACTGGGTCGGCCGCGCGGTGCCCGCCACGATCCCCGCGATCGCGCAGATCTCCAGCAAGGCCCTGTCCGCGCGGAGCTACACCGACATCCCCTACAAGGTCTTCACGTCTCCGCGCCGGGTGCGCTTCGTGGAGATGGAGTACGCCGTTCCGCGCGCGGCCGTCGGCGACGCGCTGCGCGAGCTGAAGGCGATGGTCGACCGCTCCGGCCTGCGGGTCAGCTTCCCCGTCGAGGTGCGCACCGCTCCCGCCGACGACATCACGCTGTCCACCGCCTCGGGTCGCGACACCGCGTACATCGCCGTCCACATG
Organism: Streptomyces sp. NPDC056948; assembly: GCF_042674225.1. Taxonomy (NCBI): domain Bacteria; kingdom Bacillati; phylum Actinomycetota; class Actinomycetes; order Kitasatosporales; family Streptomycetaceae; genus Streptomyces; species Streptomyces sp. NPDC056948. Next base: position 1,763 of record NZ_JBHUQX010000497.1, on the reverse strand, counting down.
TTCCAGGGCACGCCCTATCAGCGGTACTTCACCGCGGCCGAGCGCATCTTCACCGCCCACGAGGGCCGTCCGCACTGGGGCAAGGTCCACACCAGGGACGCCGAGTACTTCTCCCGGGTGTATCCGCGCTTCGGCGAGTTCACGGCGCTGCGGGACCGTCTCGACCCTGATCGGCGGTTCCAGAACGACTACTTGCGGCGGGTTCTGGGGGCGTAGACGACGCGCTGGTCGTTCAACTGCACAAGAAGCGGGCGCCTGACCGAAACCGAAAGTTCCGTTTCTGGTGATTACGTGAACTTCCCCACGTTCAAGATCGCGAATTGAGGGCACGGGCGACCAAGTCCGCCCCCTTGCCAGAAGTTGGGCGGCGTGCCAATCCACGCACGTGGCCCAAATGGAGTACTGTGGCGAGCCCTGGGTCCGGTCTCCCACCAGGGTGTACGGGGCCTTTAAGGACCGCCGGGAGGGGGCTAGTTGCACAGGGTGACAGAGTTCGTCACTTAGCGTTGCGAATAGGTAACCGTGCCATAACGGCGATCCAGGGCCCGTGCCCGACACGCCGGGCAACTCGGCAAGGTTGTGGCAGGCTGCACCCGGGCAGGCCACACTCGACTAGCGGAAGCAGCGACGCACGTGACGTCGGCAGGCACCACCCGGGAGGTCCCCATGCCCGAACTGCGTGTCGTGGCCGTCTCGAATGACGGCACACGGCTGGTGCTGAAGGCTGCGGACAGCACGGAGTACACGCTTCCGATCGACGAGCGGCTCCGCGCCGCCGTGCGCGGCGACCGTCCCCGCCTCGGCCAGATCGAGATCGAGGTGGAGAGCCATCTCCGCCCCCGCGACATCCAGGCGCGTATACGAGCCGGCGCGACCGCCGAAGAAGTCGCGCAAATGGCAGGCATCCCCGTCGACCGGGTGCGCCGCTTCGAGGGCCCGGTGCTCGCCGAGCGTGCGTTCATGGCCGAGCGGGCCCGCAAGACCCCGGTCCGCCGCCCCGGTGAGAACTCCGGTCCGCCGCTGGGCGAGGCCGTGCAGGAGCGGCTGCTCGTGCGCGGCGTCGACAAGGACACCGTCCAGTGGGACTCGTGGCGTCGCGACGACGGCACATGGGAGGTCCTGCTGGTCTACCGCGTCGCGAGCGAGCCGCACTCGGCGAGCTGGACCTACGACCCGCCCCGGCGACTCGTCCAGGCCGTCGACGACGAAGCGCGCATGCTCATCGGCGAGACCGACGACCTGGCCGCGCCCGAGCCCAGCTTCCCGTTCGTCCCGCGGATCGCCCGGCTGCCGCGCGACCGGCCGCTGGACCGGCCCGCCGATCGTGAGCGGCCCGCCCTGCCCGCGCAGGCGTCCGAACCGCTCGAGGAGAGTACGGCTGCCACGGCTGCCACGGGCGAGCGTGACTCGCTGACCAGCCTGCTGGAGGCGGTGCCGAGCTTCCGTGGCGACCTGGTGGTGCCGGAGCGCCCGGCGCCGGAGTTCGATGACGAGGAGCCCCTCGTCATCGAGCCCGAGGAGGAGGAGCCCGCGGCCCCCGCCGCCTCGGCCGGTTCCGCCTACGCGGACGTCCTCATGCCGCGCTCCGTCGGCAGCCACCGCGACCGGCTCATCGGTTCCACCGACCGCCAGGCCGAGGCGGACGGCGTCCGTCCGGGTCGCAGAGCCGCCGTCCCGAGCTGGGACGAGATCGTGTTCGGGACGCGGCGCAAGAAGCAGGAGTAACCGGGACACCCGGCGCGCTGACGCCGACCGTACGGCCA
>NZ_JBHUQX010000496.1:0-6217 GCF_042674225.1 Streptomyces sp. NPDC056948 | reverse complement strand
GTCCTCTCCTGATCGGCGACCGAGTCGGGCTTGCGGGCCTCAGCCCGCGTAGCCGAGACGGCGGCTGAGCTCGTCCGCTCCGGCGACGATCACCGGTGCGAGTTCGCGTATCCGCTCCTCGGTCAGCCGGAAGGCCGGCCCCGACGCGCTGAGGGCGGCGATGACCTCGCCGTCCTCCGAACGCACCGGCGCGGACAGAGCGTTGAGGCCCTCCTCGTATTCCTCCCGCGTGACGGCATAGCCCTGCTCACGGGCTTCGGACAGGTCCGCCTCCAGCTTCTTCCTGGAGGTCACCGTGCGCGGTGTCATACGGGGCAGGCCCGCCTCGGCGAGGAACTCGTCGCGGTCCCCGCGGTCGAGGTGGGCCAGGAGGATCTTGCCGCTCGACGTGCAGTGCAGCGGGGTCTGCCGTCCCACCCAGTTCTGTGCGGCGATGGCCGACGTACTGCGCACCTGGTAGAGGTTGATCGCATGGTGGGACTCGAGCACGGCGATGTTCATCGTCTCGCCCACGTCGTCTACGAGACGCTCGCAGATTCCCCGTCCGTGTCGGGTGACGGCGATGCGGCCCGTCACGGCGCCTGCCAGGCGCACGACTCCGAAGCCGAGGCGGTACTTTCCGCGGTCGCTCTCCTGCTCGACCATGCCATGCGCCTCCAGCGCGCCGAGCAGGCGGAAAGCGGTGGATTTGTGGACGTCGATCGCCGCGGCCACTTCACTCACGCCCGCCTCGCCGTGCTGGGCGAGGATCTCCAGCACGGCGACAGCACGGTCAACGGATTGCACTCCGCCAGTGGGAGCGCCTGCGGACTCGGTGCCGAGGTTGCTCATGGCGAGACTCTAGGCGAAATGGGCAACAGGCGTGAGGGGGTGGAGGTCATTTTCCTCAGCGGAAGATGACCGTACGGTTGTCGTTGACCATGACGCGGCTCTGGCTGTGCCATTCCACCGCCCGCGCCAGGACCTGCGCCTCCACGTCGCGCCCCAGGGCGACCATGCTGTCGGGACCCTGTGAGTGGTTCACGCGGATGACGTCCTGCTCGATGATGGGCCCCTCGTCGAGGTCCGGGGTGACGTAGTGGGCCGTCGCCCCGACGAGCTTGACGCCGCGCTCGTGCGCCTGGAGATAGGGCCGGGCGCCCTTGAAGCTCGGCAGGAACGAGTGGTGGATGTTGATCGCCCGGCCTTCGAGCTGCTTGCACAGGTCGTTCGACAGGACTTGCATGTAGCGGGCGAGGACCACGAGGTCGATGTCCAGCTCGTCGACGAGCTCCAGCAGCCGAGCCTCCGCCTCGGGCTTCGTGTCCCGGGTCACGGGCACGTGGTGGAACGGGATCCCGTAGCTCTCGGCGAGCGGCTCGAAGTCCCGGTGGTTGGAGACGATCGCCGGAACCTCGATGTTCAGCGCGCCGGTGCGCCGGCGGAAGAGCAGGTCGTTCAGGCAGTGCCCGAACTTCGACACCATGATCAGGGTGCGCGTCGGGGTCGACGCGTCGTACAGCTGCCAGGAGATCCGGTACGCCTCCGCCACCGGGGCGAAGCCGGTCTTCAGATCCTCCAGCGAGGTTCCCGGGTCCGAGACGTCGAAGTGGACTCGCATGAAGAAGCGGTCCTGCAGCCGGTCGTCGAACTGCTGGCTCTCCTGGATGTTTCCGGAGTGCCGGACCAGGAAGCCGGTGACCGCGTGGACGAGGCCCGAGCGGTCGGGGCACGACAGGGTGAGGACGAACTCGCGGCCGGTCGTGGGTCCAAGAGACATTGAGCCCTCCCTGAGGGGGTGCGCAATACGCAACAGTCGGACTGATGCGCAACATGGTCCTGGCTGTGGCGGCCTGCGGTCAAGGGCTTGACAGTGGTTCGGGCGGGCTGCACTGTGAGTTGCGTAGCAAGAATCTCGTTGCGCATGAGGCAACCGTCCGCCCACCAGGGGCGCTTCACTTCGAGGTGAACCATGACTACGACCGGCCTGCCGGAGAGCCTGATCGCGACCCTCCCCGGTGACCACTACACGGACCCGGAGATCTTCCGCCTGGAGCAGGAGCACATCTTCGAGTCGATGTGGTTCTGCGCGGCACGCTCGTCGGAACTGGCGAAGCCGGGTGCGTTCCGGACCGTGGACGTCGGGCGGGAGGGCGTGCTGCTGACCCGGTCGCGGGACGGCTCCGTCAAGGCCTTCTTCAACGTGTGCCGGCACCGGGGCGCGAAGCTGTGCACGCAGGAGTCCGGCGAGGTGAAGCGGGGCTTCCAGTGCCCGTACCACGCCTGGACGTACGACCTCAACGGCAAACTCGTCGCGGCCCCCAACCTCACCAAGATGCCGGACATCGGCCGGACCGAGTACGGACTGGCGAGCGTGGCGGTCCGCGAATGGCTCGGCTATGTGTGGGTGTGCCTGGCCGAGAACCCGCCGTCGTTCGAGGAGTCGGTGATCGCGGACGTGGTCGCGCGCCTGGGCGACGTGGAGTCCGTCGAACGGTACGACGTCGAGACACTGGAGGTCGGGAGGCGGATCGTCTACGACGTCAAGGCCAACTGGAAGCTGATCATCGAGAACTTCATGGAGTGCTACCACTGCGCGACCATCCACCCTGAGCTGACCGAGGTCCTGCCGGAGTTCGCCGACGGCTACGCGGCGCAGTACTACGTGGGACACGGCGCCGAGTTCGGCTCGGACGTCCAGGGCTTCACCGTCGACGGCTCGGAGGGCCTGGACCGCATTCCGGGCGTCACCGAGGAACAGGACCGCCGGTACTACGCGATCACGGTGCGCCCGCAGGTGTTCATCAACCTCGTCCCGGACCATGTGATCTTCCACCGGATGTTCCCGGTGGCGGTGGACCGCACGATCGTGGAGTGCGACTGGCTGTACCTGAAGGGCGTGGTGGAGAGCGGCCGGGACGTCAGCCGGTCGGTGGAGCTGTTCGACCGTGTCAACCGGCAGGACTTCGACGCCTGTGAGCGCTGCCAGCCGGCGATGAGTTCCCGCCTGTACGCCAAGGGCGGCGTCCTGGTGCCCAGCGAGCACCACATCGGCGAGTTCCACGACTGGGTCCAGGACCGTATCGGCATCCAAGCCGACCTCGCGGAGCACTAGGCGATGGCCCGCAAGGCACCTGCCGAGGACCCAGGTGACTCCCGTCTGCGGGTGAGTGCGCCGAAGGATCACGCGGCGGGCCTTCCCGCGGTCACGTCCTCGCTGCGCCACGCCCACGCGCAGATGGGGGCCCGCCGCAGTCTGCTGACTTTGCTGAGCGTCAACCAGAAGTCGGGCTTCGACTGCCCGGGATGCGCCTGGCCCGAGCCCGAGCACCGGCACCGCGCCGAGTTCTGCGAGAACGGCGCCAAGGCAGTGGCCGAGGAGGCCACGCTGCGCCGGGTCGGGCCGGGCTTCTTCGCCGAGCACACCCTGGAGGAGCTGGCCGGACGCAGCGACTACTGGCTCGGCCAGCAGGGCCGCCTCACCCACCCCATGTACCGCCCTGCCGGCAGCGACCGCTACCGGCCGGTCTCCTGGGACGAGGCGTTCGCCGTGATCGCCCGGGAGCTGCGCGCACTCGACTCACCGGACCGGGCCGCCTTCTACACTTCGGGCCGGGCGAGCAACGAGGCCGCCTTCGTCTACCAGTTGTTCGTCCGGCTCCTCGGCACCAACAACCTGCCGGACTGCTCCAACATGTGCCACGAGTCGAGCGGTTCCGCCCTGACCGAGACCATCGGCATCGGCAAGGGCAGCGTCCGGCTGGAGGACCTGTACGAGGCCGACCTGATCCTCGTCGTGGGGCAGAACCCGGGCACCAACCACCCCCGGATGCTCTCGGCGCTCGAGACCGCCAAGGACAAGGGGGCCAGGATCATCTCGGTCAACCCGCTTCCCGAGGCGGGCCTGCTGCGCTTCAAGAACCCCCAGCGGCCCTCCGGCGTACTGGGGGGCGGCACCCAACTCACCGACCAATTCCTGCAGATCAGGCTCGGCGGCGACCAGGCCCTCTTCCAGGCCTTCAACCGCATGCTCCTGGAGGCGGAGGACGACGCTCCCGGCACGGTCCTCGACCGCGACTTCATCACCGCGCACACCCACGGCTTCGAGGAGTTCGCCGACCAGGCCCGCAAGCTGTCCTGGGACGACGTGCTGGAGGCGACCGGCCTGTCGGCGCAGGAGATCCAAGAGGCGTTCCAGGAGGTCCTGGCCGCCCGGAAGATCGTCGTCTGCTGGGCGATGGGCCTCACTCAGCACCGCCACTCGGTGCCGACCATCCGCGAGGTGGTCAACTTCCTGCTGTTGCGCGGCAACATCGGACGACCCGGCGCCGGACTCTGCCCCGTGCGCGGCCACTCCAACGTCCAGGGTGACCGGACCATGGGCATCTACGAAAAGCCGGACGCCGCCTTCCTCGACGCACTCGGCGCGGAGTTCGGGTTCGAGCCGCCGCGGCACCACGGCCACGACGCGGTGGAGACCATCCGGGCCATGCGGGACGGACAGGTCCGGGTCTTCGTCGCGCTCGGCGGTAACTTCGTCTCCGCCGCTCCCGACACCGAACTCACCGAGCGAGCTCTGCGCAACTGCGAGCTCACGGTGCAGATCTCCACCAAACTCAACCGGTCCCACGCCGTGGCCGGCCGGCAGGCGCTCATCCTGCCCTGCCTGGGCCGCACCGAAGCCGACCTGCGGCCCGCCGGAGAGCAACGGGTGACGGTGGAGGACTCCATGGGCATGGTGCACCTCTCAAGCGGCCGGCTGGCACCCGCCTCCGACAGCCTGCTGAGCGAGGTCGCGATCATCTGCCGCATGGCGAACGCGGCCCTCGGAAGCGGCGGTCCGCAGGTGCCCTGGGCAGACTTCGAGGCGGACTACGACCGGGTCCGGGACAGGATCGCCCGGGTGATTCCCGGTTTCGAGGACTTCAACGCCCGGGTGCGCAGGCCTGGCGGCTTCGCCCTGCCCCACCCGCCACGCGACGAGAGGCGCTTCCCCACCAGGACGGGGCTGGCCAACTTCACCGTCAACCCTCTGCAGATGCTGCGCGTCCCTCGGGGGCGGCTGCTCCTTCAGACGATCCGTTCGCACGACCAGTACAACACCACCATCTACGGCCTGGACGACCGCTACCGCGGCATCCACCAAGGTCGCAGGGTGCTCTTCGTCCACCCGGACGATCTCGCCGTACAGGGCTTGGCGGACGGCGAACTGGTCGACATCGTCAGTGAGTTCTCCAACGGGGTCGAGCGTCGGGCACCGGCCTTCCGGACGGTCGGCTACCCCACCCCGCGAGGCTGCTGCGCCGCCTACTTCCCCGAGACCAACGTGCTCGTTCCACTGGACTCCACCGCGGAGGTCAGCAACACGCCGACATCCAAGTCCATCGTGGTCCGGCTGGAACCGGCGCGCTGACCCGGCCCGCCGGTCAGTCATGCTCGCGCATCGCCGCCGCGTACACGTCAGCCGTGGCCACGGCGGCGGCGTCGCAGCCGAACGACTCGGCATGCCAGGTGGCCGCCGCGACCAACCGGACCGAGAGCGCCGGATCATCGGCGAAACGGCGCAGCGCCCGCGCGTAGTCCGGCCGGTGCCCCGGCACCACGACGCCACTCAGTCCGCTGCGCAGGGCCACCGGCAGGCCACACCACGGCCGCGATCACCGGCGTACCGCAGGCCTGCGTCTCGGCGGCCGCCAGGCCGAAGGAACTCGCTGTAGGACGGCATGACTTACACGTCGCCGCCCGGCACCAGTCCGCGAGCTCCGTCTGACCCACCGGCAGACGGAACAGCACCACATTGCCTATGCAGGGCTGAGTTGCGAGCTTTCTGCAACTCCTCCGGCCTGGCCTGGCAGCCGCTCGGCCCGCCTACGACCGGTACGCCGATTCGGTCACGGACCCCGCGAGGATCGGGCCGGAAGAGCTCCAGGTTCACGGCATGCCTGGCGGCTCAGGCGACGGACTTCCGGTACGGCGGTGCGCAGGTGCGGTGTATCAGTGGCTGGTTGCGTGACAGTGGTGTGTCACTGCGGTACGGGACGCGGAGTTGCGTGCTTGCCTAGAGCGCACTTCAAGACGTTGGCTTGGTCACCATGAAGTACACGCAGCTCGGACGCACAGGACTCAAGGTCAGCCGGCTCGTTCTCGGGACCATGAACTTCGGTCCGCAGACCGACGAGGCCGACAGCCACGCCATCATGGACGCGGCGCTGGACGCGGGCATCAACTTCTTCGACAC
>NZ_JBHUQX010000495.1:0-6238 GCF_042674225.1 Streptomyces sp. NPDC056948 | reverse complement strand
CCGTGGTGGCCCGGGACCTCGACGCCGCCCGGGTCGCCGCGGCGCTACGGGCGCTGGCCGCACGGCACGAGTCCCTGCGGACACGGTTCGTCGCCGAGGGCGACGCGTTCGCCCGGCGGGTCCTGCCACAGTGGCGGGTCCCGCTGCGCGAGGTGGAGCTCCCGCCGAGCGGCGGCAGCCTCGCCGAGCGGATGGAGGCACTGGTCGGCCCGACCGCCGGGAGCTTCCTGCGGCCCTTCGAACAGCCGCCCTGGTGCGCGTTCATCGGCCGCTCCGCCGGTGCCGGTGACGTCCTCACCCTGGTGTTCCACCACGCGATCGTCGACGGATGGAGCATCGGCATCCTCCTGCGCGAGTTCGCGGAGTGCTACGGCAAGGGCCGGATCGAGGACCCGAACACCCCCGTACCGGACTCCTCGCTGTCCCGGTACCAGGCCAGGGCCGAATCGGGCCGACTCGCCGAAGACCTCGGCAGGGTCGCCGAGCGGCTGGCGGGAGCGCCGACCGACCTCCGGCTCCCCTGGGCGGCCGGGGGAGAGGACGGGCTGTTCGCCCCGGACGGCAGCCGGCTGCCCTTCGTGCTGCCGCCCGAGGTGCGGGACGCCGTCGAGGCCGTGGCGCGGCGGACCGGTGTGCGCCGCCCGGTCGTCCTGCTGGCGGCCTGGGCCCTGGTGCTGGGGCGCCGGGCAGGCGTCGACGACCTCGTCCTGGGAATGCCCACGAGCGGGCGTTTCCGCGCGGACCAGTTCGACGCGGTCGGTCTGCTGACCCGGGTGGCACCGGTCCGGCTCAGGCTGGAGCCGGAGCTCACGGTGGACGGCTACCTCGGCCGGGCGGCCGCCGACTACGACGCCGCGATACGGGACTCGGAGGCCCCGTTCGAGGACATCGTGCGCCACCTCGACGCGCGCCCGGTCCGCGGCTCCAACGCGCTGACCCCGTTCGCGTTCGCCGCGCACGACGAACTCGTCCCGGCCACCCTCGACCTCGCCGGAACACCTGCTGAGGTGGTCGAAGGGCACTGCGGCGGCGCGGTGTTCGACGCGATCCTCTACCACCGGCGCTGGGGACATGAGCCGGCCCTCGCCCTGGAGTACTCGCACTCCCGGGTCGGACCGCAGACCGCCACCGCGCTGGCCGGCGCGCTGCTCGCGACGCTCCTCGAGTTCGAGCGGACCCCGGACGCACCGATCGGCGGGCTCGCCGGACTGTCGGCCGTCGAACGAGCCCGGATCGCCGCGCCGACGCACCGCACCCCCGACACGACGGACGGGCTCGAAGGCCTGTGGGAGCGCTTCGTGTCGACGGCCCGGAGGAGTCCCGATGCCGTCGCCGTCACCGACCCCGCCGACGGCCACACGCTGACCTACCGTCGGCTCGAACAGGCCGCCGCGCGCTACGCGTCCGCCCTGCATGACGCGGGTGTCCGAGCCGGAGACCGGGTGATCATCCAGGTCGACCGCTCGGCCGCGGAGGTCGTCGCCGTACTGGCGGTCCTGCGGACGGGCGCCTGCTACGTCCCCGTGCCGCAGCAGATGGCCGGCACCTGGCGCGACGAGGTGCTCCGCGTCACCGGGGCCACGGTGGTCGTGGCCTTTGCCGACCGCCGCGCCGACTGGCCGCGGCAGATGCCGCTGGTGGCACCGTGGTCCCCCGACGCGGCTGAGCTCGAGGACACCGGGGCGCTCGCGGAACCGCACCCGCGCGCCGATGACAGCCCGGCGTACATCTCGTTCACCTCCGGGACCACGGGCACGCCCAAGGGAGTCGAGATACCCGACCGTGCGGTGATCCGCCTGGCGGCGGACACCGGCCTGCTGCGTCCGGCGGACGACGAGGACCCCGGCCGCCGACGCTCGATGCTCCGCATGGCCCCCCTGGCCTTCGACGCCTCGACCCTGGAGCTCTTCCACCCGCTCCTCAACGGGGACCGGATCGCGATCCTCCCACCGGGCCCCGCATCGCCCCAGGTGATCCGCGCCTTCCTGCGGGACGAACAGGTCACCCACGCCTGGCTGACCGCGGGGATCTTCCGTTTGGTGGCCCAGTACGACGCCGCCGCGCTCGGCTCGCTGCGCCAGTTGCTGACCGGCGGGGACGTGGTCTCACCGGACCATGTCCGGGCCGTCCTGGAGGCCTCGCCCGGACTGTGGGTCACCAACGGGTACGGCCCGACGGAGAACACGACGTTCACCACCGTCCACCATGTGACCTCGGCGGACGAGGTCGGCGACACCGTTCCGATCGGTCGGCCCATCGCCGGCACCGGAGTTCTCGTACTCGACGAGACGGGCCGGCCGGCCCCGCCCGGGGCCGACGGCGAACTGTTCGCCACCGGCCTGGGCCTGGCCCACGGCTATGCCGGGGACACCGAGCGGACCGCCGCGGCCTTCGTCACCGTGCCCTGGCTCGCCGGCGAACGCGCCTACGCCACCGGGGACATCGTCTGCTGGAACGAAACCGGAGAGCTGCTGTTCCGCGGCCGCCGCGACCGGCAGATCAAGGTCCGCGGCCATCGGGTCGAACTCGCCGCGATCGAGTCCCACATCAGATCCTGGCCGGGTGTCGTCGACGCGGACGTGAGCGCCGTCGGCGACGACCACACCGACCGGGCCGTCCTCGCCTCGGTCGTCGGCCCGGAGCGGTCCGCCCTGCGGCGGCTCGTCCCCTCGCTGACGCACACCTTCCCGTCGTACGCGCTGCCCGGCCTGTGGTGCCTCGTGCCGTCCCTGCCCCTGAGCCGCAACGGCAAGGTGGACACCGACGCGCTGGCGGCCCAGGCGCTGACGACCGAGCGCTTCTTGGCCGAGAGCCCCGCACCGGCCACCCCCACGGCACCGGCCACCCCCACGGCACCGGCCACCCCCACGGCCTCGGCCGCACCCGTGCCGGCCGCGGCCCCGGCGGTACCCGGCCCGCCCTCCCCGGCGTCGGCCGAGGACGCCCTCGTGGAGCAGGTCGCCGATGTCTGGCGGGACCTGCTCGGCGGCGACGACTTCCACTACGACGAGGCGTTCTTCGACGCGGGCGGCGACTCGCTGCAACTGACCGAGATGCGCAACGCGCTGCGCAAGCGATTCCCGGGAGTCCGGATCACCTCGGTCGACATCTACCGGGCCCCGACGGTCAACAAGTTGGCGGCGCACATCAGGGAGGGCATGCGCGGTGCGTGAAGCGGAGACGGAGAAGGAACCGATCGCCGTCATCGGCGTGTACGCCCGTACCCCGGGCGCGGGAGACGATCTCGACGCCTTCTGGCACATGGTGGCCGAGGGCCGGGAGGCGGTGACCGCCCTGTCCGACGCCGAGCCGGTGGCGGAAGGGGCAGCCGACACGGCCGTCGGCAGCCGGTCCGACCGGGTCGCCCGGCGCGGAGTCCTCGCGGACGTCGGACAGTTCGACGCCGAAGCCTTCGGCATGCCTCCGCGGGAGGCCGAACTGACCGACCCTCAGCACCGGCTGCTGCTGGAGGCCGCGTGGGTGCTGCTGGAGCGGGCCGGGCACGGCACCGGCGGCGAGCGCGACGGCCGCGGCACCGGCAGCCGGGTCGGCGTCTTCGCCGGCGCGGGCCTGAACTACTACCTGCTGCGCCACATCCTCACCGATCCCTCGATCGAGCAGGCGGAGGGGCTGCTGCCTCTCGTCCTGGCGAACGACCGGGACCACCTCGCCGCCAAGCTCGCCTATCGGCTCGGTCTGACCGGCCCGGCGATGACCGTGCAGACCGCCTGCTCGACCTCTCTGGTCGCCGTGCACCAGGGCGTCCGGGCGCTGCGCAGCCGGGATGCCGACCTGGTGCTGGCCGGTGGGGTGAGTGTCGAACTGCCGCAGGACGAGGGCTACTCGGTCACCGCGGGCAGCGTGCTCTCCCGCAGTGGCCGCTGCCGCCCGTTCCAGACCGGCCGGGACGGCTCCGTGCCGGGCAACGGTCTTGGCCTGGTCGCCCTGCGGCGGCTCGGGGACGCGATCGCCGACAACGACACCGTCCTGGCCGTGATCCGCGGCTCGGCGGTGAACAACGACGGCGGCGACAAGGCCGGATACACAGCTCCCGGCTTCGCGGGCCAGGTCGACGTGTTGCGTACGGCCTACCGGGACGCCGGAGTCGACCCGGCGACGGTCGGATACCTGGAGGGACACGGCACCGGCACCGAGGTCGGCGACGACATCGAACTAGCCGCACTCGCCGAGGTGTTCACCCGCGGTGGAGCGGACGAACCGCTGCCGCTCGGCTCGGTCAAGGCCAACATCGGGAATCCGGGCGCGGCCGCCGGGGTGATCGGCCTGATCAAGACGGTGCTGGCCCTGCGCCACCGCGTCCTGCCGCCCCTGGTGGGCGCTGGCGACGATGCCGCGGCGGACGACCTGCCGGACGGCTTCGTGCTGGATCCCGCCGCCCGGCCGTGGGCCGCGGAGCAGGGCGTGCCGAGGCGCGCCGGGGTCAGCTCGTACGGCATGGGCGGAACCAACAGCCATGTCGTGGTCGAGGAGTACCGGCCCTCCCGGCCCGCGCCCGTGGAGGACCTGGCGGCGGCGCTGATCCCGCTCTCGGCCAGGGGAGAGGAGGGGGTGCTGCGCTACCGGGACGCCCTGGCGGCCCATGTGACGGCCCGTCCCGGCCGGGTCGGCGATGCCGCCCGCACCTTCACCTCCGGCCGGCGCCGCTTCCCCGTACGCCTCGGCGCGGTACTCACCCCGGACGGCCTGGCCCGCGAGTCCCTCCAGGACGCCCCCCGCCGGGTACCGAGGAAGGCACCCCCGATCGTGTGGGCCTTCGGCGGCGGGGAGGCCGACGTGCGCGGCATGCTGGCGGGCCTGTACCCCCGCTACGCGGTGGTGCGCGATCGGGTGGAGGAGGTCCTGGCCCACCTGGGGGAGGAGGACGGATCGAGGGTCCGCGCCGTCCTGCTGGACGAGACAGACGGGACCGACAGCGCGGTGCCCCCCGCCGAACTGGCCCAAGTCTGCCTGTACGTCACTCAGTTGGCCTTGGCCGACCTCCTGATCTTTCTGGGTGTCGCGCCCGCGGCCGTACTGGGCCACGGCGTCGGGGAGTTCGCTGCGGCCTGCCTCGCCGGTGAGTTCTCGGCGGTCGCGGGCGCCGACCTGCTGGCGAAGCCCTTCCCGGAGGGTGCCGACCGTGTGGCCCTCAAGCCGCCGGCCCTGCCCGTCGTCTCCGCGTGCACCGGCCGGGCGGTGGATCAGCAGAACGGCCGCGACTCCCGCTTCTGGGCCGCCGGGCCGCCGCAACCCGTGCGCTTCCCGGACGCCGCACGCACGCTCACCGCCATGGTGAAGGGCGCACTGGTCGTCGAGATCGGGCCCGGGCGGTCGCTGAGTGACCTGCTGCGCCCGCACATCCGGGACGACGGCCTGTACGACGTGCTGCCGATGTTGCCCGCCACAGGCCTGGTGTCCTTCCTCACCCAGCTCGGCCGGTTGTGGTCGGCGGGGGCCGGGGTCGACCTGGAACGGGCCAACGGAGCCGACGGCTACCGCCGGGTGCCCCTGCCCACCTACCCGTTCGACCGGCGACGGCACTGGATCGACGCACCCCGCCCCGGGGCGCCCGACCCGACCGTTCGGCAGAGCGGGAACGACAACCTGGCGCCGACCGAGACCGAGACCGAGGCCGACGCCGGGACGCTGTCCCTGGTGCTCGGCGCCTGGGAGGAGACGCTCGGCATCAGGGACATCGAGCCCGATGCCGACCTGTACATGCTCGGCGGGGACTCCTTCACCCTGGTCCGGCTGGCCGTCCGGCTCTCGCGGAGCTGCGGCCTCGAGATCACGGCGAGGAACCTGCTCGGCGTCGACCTGACGCCCCGTGCCATGGCCGACCTGATCGATGAGATGACCAACGGGACGCAGGGGGAGAAGAGCCAACCGTGACGCGGCACGAAGTGATCGAAGCACAGCGCGTCACGGTGGAGGCCCCCGACCGGGCCTCGGCCGCCCTGGCGACCGCCGTCGTGGCGGCGCGGGTCTGCCACACCGGACACGTCACCGTTCGGGTCGGATCGGACACCTCCGCCGAGGGGACGAGCGTGCTCCTGGCGGACGGCGGGCACGAGGCGGTGACCCGGCTCGCCGAGACGATCGACGAGTGGGGCCGACGGGGCACGGTCCGCCTCGACGTGCACTGTGACAGCTGCCGCGAGGGCGCGGGAGACCACCGGCCCTGCCGACTCGAACTGCCGGACAGCGGGAAGGACGGGCCGCCGACGGTCGTCCACGG
>NZ_JBHUQX010000494.1:0-6254 GCF_042674225.1 Streptomyces sp. NPDC056948 | reverse complement strand
CCGTCGGTGGGAAAGGGGGCCTCCGCGGTTCTCGCTATTCCGCCTTGATCGCTTCCAGCATGTTCAGCCGGGCCGCCCGCCGGGCCGGCCACAGTGCCGCGAGGACACCCACCGTCGCGGCCAGCAGCAGGAAGACACCCATCCGGGCCCAGGGCAGGACCAGCGCGTAGGTCGGCATCTTCGAGGCCAGCAACTCACCGGCCGCCCAGCCGAAGAACACGCCCAGGCCGATGCCCAGCACCCCGCCGAACAGCGAGATCACCAGGGACTCCATACGGACCATCCGCTTGATGCCCTTGCGGTCCAGGCCGATCGCCCGGAGCATGCCGATCTCCTGGGAGCGCTCGAAGACCGACATGGCCAGGGTGTTGATGACCCCGAGGACCGCCACGATCACGGCCATGGCGAGCAGTCCGTAGAGCATGTTCAGCATCAGCGTGAACATCTGCGCGATCTCGTTGGAGATGTCCTTCTTGTCCTGGACCTTGATCGCCGGGTTGTTGTCGAGGGCCTTCTCCAGCTTGTCCTGCGCCGCGGCGGACGCGCCGCCGGAGGTCTTCGCCATGACCTTCATGACGTACGGGTCGGACGTGTGCGGCGCGAGCGTCGCCTGGTCGAGCAGGATGCCGCTGAGGTACTCGTTGCTCTCGTAGGTCCCGGCGACGGTGAGCCGCTGCTTCTTGCCGTCCTCGAAGGCGACGCTGAAGCTCGAACCGGCCTTCCAGTGGTTGGACTCGGCGGTCGTGCTGTCCACGACGACCTGGGAGCCGCCGACCTTGAAGGAGCCGTCGTCGACCTTCGGGCCGGCCAGCTCGCCGATCGCGGCGCCGTTGACGCCGGTCAGGTACTCGTCGGTCTTGCCGTCGACACGGGCCACGGCGTTGGTCATCGCGCTGGTGGCGGTGACGCCGTCGGTCTGCTTCAGCTTCTTCTCGACGTCCGGGGACAGCGGGTTGCCGTTCGCCATGGACACCACGTAGTCCGCCTTGATCGCGGACGCCGCCATCTTGTCGATGGCCTGCTGGAGGCTGCCCGCCGTCACCGTCATACCGGTGATCAGGGTCAGGCCGATCATCAGCGCGGAGGCGGTGGCGGCCGTACGGCGCGGATTGCGCACCGAGTTCTGCCGGGCCAGCTTGCCGGAGACGCCGAAGGCGCGCAGCACCGGCGCCGCGGCGGCGATCAGCGGGCGGGACAGCAGCGGGGTCAGGATGAACACGCCGATGATCAGCAGCACCGCGCCGAGGCCCATCGGCATCTGGCCGTCCGAGCCGTCCATGGTCGTGGCCACCAGGACCACCGCGATGCCCGCGGCCGAGAACAGGGTGCCCAGCGTGTTGCGCAGCACCAGCGACTTGGTCGTGGACTTGGCGTGCACGCTGCTCATGGCCGCGACCGGCGGGATCTTCGCGGCCCGGCGGCCCGGCAGCCACGCCGCCAGCATGGTCACCAGGATGCCGACGGCGAACGCGGCGGCGATCGTGGCCGGCTTGATGATCAGCGGGCCGCCGGGCACGGTCGCGCCGAACGAGCCCATCAGGGAGCGCAGTCCGGCCCCGATGCCGATGCCCGCGACCAGACCGGTCACGGCGGCGACCGCGCCGACCACGAACGCCTCGATCAGCACCGACCGCGTCACCTGCCGGCGCGAGGCACCGACCGCCCGCATCAGCGCCAGCTCCTTGGTGCGCTGGGCGACCAGCATGGTGAAGGTGTTGGCGATGATGAACGTGCCGACGAACAGGGCGATGCCGGCGAAGACCAGCAGGGCCGTCTGCATGCCGCTCATCGAGCGGGCGATGGTGTCCGCCTGCTCGTCGGCGAGCTCCTGGCCGGTGGTGGTCTGGACGGTGTCCCCGGGCAGCGCCTTGTCCAGCTCCGCCTTGAGGGCGGCCTGCGAGACGCCCGGCTTCGCCTTGACGTCGATCTGGTCGTAGACGCCCGCCTTGCCGAACTGCTGCTGCGCGGTCGCCGTGTCGAACAGGGTCAGGCTGCCGCCGGCCGCGACATTGCCGTCGTCGGTGGTGAAGATGCCGGCGATCTTCGGGGTCAGGACCGGCCCGTCGACCGACATGCGTACGGTGTCGCCGACCTCGTACCCGGCGCGCTTGGCCGTCTCCGAGTCGATGAGGATCTCGCCCGCGCCCTTGGGCGCGTGCCCGCTCGCCAGCGGGTAGCGGGGATCGTCGGCACCCCAGTAGTTGCCGCCCTGCGACTGGAAGCCCTCGCCGATCAGCTTGCCGTCCTTGTCGGCGATGGCGGTGAAGCCCTGCACGACCCCGATGGCGGACGCGGCACCGGGAACCCGCTCACTCTTGTCGAGCACGGCCCGGTTCAGTTCGTGGACCTTGCCGACCCGGTCGCCCTCGGAGTCCTGGTAGTCCGCTGTCACGGCGACGTCGACCCGGTCGAAGCCCTTGGCGGAGCTCTTCTGGAAGGCGTCGGAGATGGTGTTGGTGAAGACCAGGGTCCCCGACACGAAGGCCACGCCGAGCATCACGGCGAGGACGGTCATCAGGAGCCGGGCCTTGTGCGCGAGCACGTTGCGCAAGGCGGTACGGAACATGGGTTCTTCTTCTCAGTCCTGTCGGTCCTGACGGGGGATCAGCTGGTGCGGCCCTTGGCGTCGAACGCCTTCATGCGGTCGAGCACCGAATCGGCCGTGGGCCCGTGCATCTCGTCCACGATCCGGCCGTCCGCGAGGAAGACGACCCGGTCCGCGTAGGCCGCGGCCACCGGGTCGTGAGTCACCATCACCACCGTCTGGCCCAGCTCCCGCACGGAGTTGCGCAGGAAGCCCAGCACCTCGGCGCCGGAGCGCGAGTCGAGGTTGCCGGTGGGCTCGTCACCGAAGATGATCTCGGGCCTGGAGGCCAGCGCCCGCGCCACGGCGACGCGCTGCTGCTGACCGCCCGACAGTTGCGAGGGCCGGTGGCCCAGCCGGTCCGCCAGGCCGACCATCCGGATGACGGAGTCCAGCCACTGCTTGTCCGGCTTACGGCCCGCGATGTCCATCGGGAGGGTGATGTTCTCCAGGGCCGTCAGGGTCGGCAGCAGATTGAACGCCTGGAAGATGAAGCCGATCTTGTCCCGGCGCAGCTTGGTCAACTGCTTGTCCTTCAGGGAGCCGAGCTCGGTGTCGCCGATGCGCACCGACCCGGAGGAGAAGGAGTCGAGACCGGCCACGCAGTGCATCAGGGTCGACTTGCCGGAGCCCGAGGGGCCCATGATCGCGGTGAACTCGGCCTGCCGGAAGTCGGCGGAGACGCGGTCCAGGGCGACCACCTGGGTCTCACCCTGCCCGTAGATCTTCGAGAGATCCGTGGCGCGCGCGGCCACGGTGGTGGCCCGGTCGGCGAGGGAAGCGGTGGTCACGGGATGGCACTCCTGTCGGGACGGCGATGGTGTCGGGAGGACGTGATCCATCGTCCGGGTCCCCCGCCGCCGTGTAGTCACCCGCAGTTCCCGTTCCGAGGGCCGACTTCGGTCTGACCGCGAGCGGCGGTGTCATACCTGGGGATGACGAACGCCCCTGAGTGGCCCCGGTGTCGGGTACCTGAGGGGTGACGATGTCGAGAACAGGTGGAGTGCCCTCGTTCGGGCGGTGAAATTCCGTCATTCCGCATGCGGCGCCCATCGCCGCACGTAAGGCTATTGGCAAGTGCGGATGGCGTGTTCCGTGTGCTGATGCACCCTCAGACGTCAATAAAATAAGACAACATCGGTCCGTGCTTCCGCTGTTCGGGGGATCCGTCCCGATAGTCTCGGAACCTCGACGCGGAGCCCATGGCCTGCCCGGATGGTGGAATGCAGACACGGCGAGCTTAAACCTCGCTGCCCCTTCGCGGGCGTGCCGGTTCGAGTCCGGCTCCGGGCACCTTCCGACTCCTGCATGGTTCATTGAAGAGTTCACGGCATGCCCGTTGACAGCGGGCGCATGCCGTCGGAAACTCACATCCGACAGTAGTGAAATAATTTTCACCACACGAACAAGAGTGAGAGAAGGTGCCCGATGCGCACCACCGTCGGCATCATCGGAGCCGGCCCCGCCGGCCTCCTCCTCGCCCGGCTGCTCCACAACGCCGGCATCGACTCGGTCGTGCTGGAGAGCCGCGACCGTGCCTACGTCGAACGGCGGCAGCGAGCCGGGATTCTGGAGCAGGGCACGGCGGACGTGCTGCGCGCGGCCGGCGCCGGGGAGCGCATGGACCGCGAGGGTCTGCGCCACGACGGCATCGAACTGCGCTTCGACCGCCGACGCCACCGCGTCGACTTCCCCGCCCTCACCGGGGGCCGGTCCGTGATGGTCTACGCCCAGACCGAGGTCTGCAAGGACCTCATCGCCCTCCAGCTCCGGGAGGGCGGCCCGCTGCTGTTCGAGGCGGAGGCGCTGGCCGTGGAGGACGCCGGCACCGACGCCCCGCGCGTCCGCTTCCGGCACGAGGGCCGCGAGGACGTCCTGGAGTGTGAGTACGTCGTCGGCTGCGACGGCTTCTGGGGCGTGGCCCGCAGGGCGATCCCGGCCGAACTGACCCAAGTCTTCGAACGGACGTACCCCTTCGGCTGGCTCGGCATCCTCGCCGACGTACCGCCCTCGCACGACGAGCTCGTCTACGCCCGCCACGACCGCGGCTTCGCCCTGCTCTCCATGCGCTCGCCGTCCGTCTCGCGGCTCTACCTCCAGGTGCCCGACGGCACCGACGCCGAGGCGTGGAGCGACGAGGAGATCTGGGACGAGCTGGAGCGCCGCTTCGAGACCGCCGACGACTGGCGCCTGGAGCGCGGCCCGGTCACCCAGAAGTCCGTCACCCCGATGCGCTCCTACGTCCACGAGCCCATGCGCCACGGCCGCCTCTTCCTCGCCGGTGACGCGGCGCACATCGTGCCGCCGACCGGAGCCAAGGGGCTGAATCTCGCCGTCGGCGACGTCGTGACGTTCGCGCGGGCCCTGACGCACCGCGAGGAGACCGGTTCGGCGGCACTGCTGGACGCCTACTCGGAGACCTGCCTACGCCGGATCTGGCAGGCCGAGCGGTTCTCCTACGACATGACGACCCTTCTGCACCGCGCCCCCGGCGCGACCGGCTTCGAGGACCGGCTCCAGCTCGCCCGGCTGGACCGGATCGCCTCCTCCCGCGCCGCCGAGACCGACCTGGCGGAGGGGTACACGGGCTTCCCGTTCGGGCGAGGTTCGGACGAGGTGATGAATGACCCCCTCCGGTGAGGGGAATCACGAAGCCGCGTAGCGTGTTGCGCAGCACGACGAGGGAAAGATCCTACCCAAGCACTAGGGTCATTCCTTTGCCTACCTATTACTCTTGAGCCAAGGCCACGACGTGTGGCCATGGAGGAGTGAAATGAGGAGCAGAAACCCGGTCTTCTCGCGACGGGGGTTCAGCCGCGACAACGGCTACGCGGGCTTCAACACCGCGCCGCAGGCCGGGGGTCCCGCTGTCGCCACGCAGGGCAACCCGTACGCGCAGCCGACGGGCGACCAGTACGCGCAGAACCCTTACGCGCAGAACCCTTACGCCCAGCAGGACCTGCAGCACGGCGCGCCGCCGCAGGCGCCGGCCACCACCGGCCGGATGTCCATCGACGACGTCGTCCTGCGCACGGCGAGCACGCTCGGTGTGCTCATCCTCACCGCCGCGCTCTCCTGGGCCCTGCTGCCGATCGACGACGCCAACATCAGCCGTAGCTACGGCATCGGTATCGGCGCCGCGCTGATCGGCATGGTCCTGGCGTTCGTGCAGTCCTTCAAGCGCAAGGCCTCGCCCGCGCTGATCCTGACGTACGCCGCGTTCGAGGGTGTCTTCCTCGGCGTCGTCTCCAACATCGTCGACAACCGCATCGCCGACGGCGCGGCCATGCAGGCCGTGATCGGCACCATGGCGGTCTTCGCCGGTGTGCTGATCGCGTACAAGGCCGGCTGGATCCGCGTCAACCGCCGCTTCTACGGCTTCGTGATGGCGGCCGCGCTCGGCTTCATCCTGCTGATGACCGTGAACCTGCTGTTCGCGGTGTTCGGCGGCGGTGACGGCCTCGGCTTCCGCAGCGGTGCCATGGGTGTCATCTTCGGCATCATCGGCATCCTCCTCGGCGCCTGCTTCCTCGCCCTGGACTTCAAGCAGGTCGAGGACGGCATCGCCTACGGCGCTCCGCGCGAGGAGGCGTGGTTCGCGGCCTTCGGCCTCACGCTGACGCTGGTGTGGATCTACCTGGAGTTCCTGAGGCTCATCTCGATCCTCAAC
>NZ_JBHUQX010000493.1:0-6272 GCF_042674225.1 Streptomyces sp. NPDC056948 | reverse complement strand
GCAGACGCACGGACGACTGGTGAGCGCCCAGCGACTTGATCGGCGAACCGATCTCGATGCGGCGCTTGTCGACCTCGGGGCCACCGGCAGCCTTGATCGCCGAGGCGATGTCGGCCGGGGTGACGGAACCGAAGAGGCGACCGGCGTCGCCGGCACGGACGGCCAGGCGGACCTTGACGCCCTCGAGCTGGGCCTTCACCTGGTTGGCCTGCTCGATGGTCTGGATCTCGTGGATCTTGCGAGCACGACGGATCTGCTCGACGTCCTTCTCGCCGCCCTTGGTCCAGCGGATAGCGAACCTCCGCGGGATCAGGTAGTTGCGAGCGTAACCGTCCTTGACGTCGACGACGTCGCCCGCGGCGCCGAGGCCGGAGACCTCGTGGGTGAGGATGATCTTCATGTGTCGGTCACCCTTCCCTTATCGCGCGGTGGAGGTGTAGGGCAGCAGCGCCATCTCACGGCTGTTCTTCACGGCCGTGGCGACGTCACGCTGGTGCTGCGTGCAGTTGCCGGTCACGCGGCGGGCACGGATCTTGCCGCGGTCGGAAATGAACTTCCGCAGCATGTTCGTGTCCTTGTAGTCCACGTACGTGACCTTGTCCTTGCAGAATGCGCAGACCTTCTTCTTCGGCTTGCGCACAGGCGGCTTCGCCATGGTGATTCTCCTGTGTGATCAAGAAGTTTGGGTGCGAGCCCGCCCTAGAAGGGGGGCTCGTCCGAGTAGCCGCCGCCGCCACCGCTGCCGCCGCCGGAGTTTCCACCCCAGCCGCCGCCACCGCCCTGGTTGCCACCGGCGGGAGCGCCGGTCGCCCACGGGTCGTCAGCGGGAGCGCCGCCGCCCTGCTGGCCGCCACCGGGGCCGCCGCCCCAGCCGCCGCCACCCTGGCCGCCACCGCCACCGCTGCCGCCGCCGTAGCCTCCCTGGCCACCGCGGCCGGTGGTCTTGGTGACCTTGGCCGTGGCGTTGCGCAGGCTGGCGCCGACTTCCTCGACGTCCAGCTCGTAGACCGTGCGCTTGACGCCCTCGCGGTCCTCGTAGGACCGCTGCTTCAGCCGGCCCTGCACGACGACGCGCATGCCTCGCTGGAGCGACTCGGCGACGTTCTCAGCCGCCTGGCGCCAGACCGAGCAGGTCAGGAAGAGGCTCTCGCCGTCCTTCCACTCGTTCGTCTGGCGGTCGAAGGTGCGGGGAGTGGACGCGACACGGAACTTCGCGACGGCCGCACCGGAGGGGGTGAAGCGCAGCTCGGGGTCGTCGACAAGATTGCCGACCACCGTGATGACGGTCTCGCCTGCCATGGGGAACCTCTCGGCGGGTTTGCTGCTGGCTGCTTGTGCTGCTACTCGAATCCCGGGATCAGCTGAGCGGGAGAGCTCAGTGGGTCTCGGGGCGGAGGACCTTGGTCCGGAGGACCGACTCGTTCAGGTTCATCTGGCGGTCGAGCTCCTTGACGACCGCAGGCTCGGCCTGCAGGTCGATGACCGAGTAGATGCCCTCGGGCTTCTTCTTGATCTCGTACGCGAGACGACGACGGCCCCAGGTGTCGACCTTCTCGACCTTTCCGCCGCCGTCACGGACGACAGAAAGGAAGTTCTCGATCAACGGAGAGACAGCGCGCTCCTCGACCTCGGGGTCGAGGATGACCATCACCTCGTAGTGACGCATGTGGAACCCACCTCCTTTGGACTCAGCGGCCACGGTCGATCCGTGGCAGGAGGGTTGTGATGCGTATCCGACGGTATCGGCCACCACTGACAGTCGGGGGTTCTGTCGAGAACCCCCTGCCGTGATGTGGGCAGACACCGGTGCGGACGGTACAGAGTACCCGCACAGCGGCTTGCGGTTGAAATCCGGCCGCGGGGGCAGCCAATCTGTACACATCGGGTGTGTATGGCGCTACGATGCGCCGACTTTCGCAGGAGGTGCCCTATGGCACAGGCATTGCGACCCAACACCGCCGGCGGGCTCTTCGCCACGGACGGCAAGCCCCACCCCCTCCAGGACACCCTGCTCGCGGTGACCCTGGTGCTGGGCATCACGTCGTTCGTCACGGCACTCGTCGACGATGACCTGCACCTGCTCAGCTCCTGGACCGGCCTGGTGGGCATTCTCGTCGGTGCGTACGGCCAGTGGATCTCGGAGACGACCCGTGAGCGCTTCGGCCTGATTCTGGGCCTGGGAGCCTCGGCTGTCGGGTTCTTCCTGGGCATGGCGCACGGCGGGTTGTTCGGCGGGCTCATCGACTGACGCCAGGCACACCCCACCTGAACATCGTGTGACGCCCCGGCCACCCACGGGCCCGGGGCGAGGTTCCGTACGCCCAACCGGCGCGCTCCCAAGGCGCAGTAGGCTTCGCGCGAGAGCCGGAGCCCCTGAACCCATGGGGACACACCAGCCCGAGGAGCGCCCCGAAATGAGCCTGACCCTGAGGACCATCAGCCGCGAGCAGCATCTGGCCTACATCCAGAGCCTGCCGTCGGCGAGCCACATGCAGGTCCCGGCCTGGGCTGACGTCAAGGCGGAGTGGCGCTCCGAGCACCTCGGGTGGTTCGACGACAGGACGAGCGAGCTCGTCGGTGCCGGCCTGGTCCTCTACCGGCAGCTCCCCAAGATCAAGCGCTACCTCGCCTACCTGCCCGAGGGCCCGGTCATCAACTGGTTCTCGCCGAATCTGCAGGACTGGATCGAGCCGATGCTGGCTCACCTGAAGCAGCAGGGCGCCTTCTCCGTGAAGATGGGCCCGCCGGTGATCATCCGGCGCTGGGAGGCCGCCTCCATCAAGCAGGGCATCCAGAACCCGGACGTGAAGCGGCTGCGCGACATCGAGGCCGACCACATCGAGCCGCGCGCCTTCGAGGTCGCCGACAAGCTGCGCCGCATGGGCTGGCAGCAGGGCGAGGACGGCGGCGCCGGCTTCGGCGACGTCCAGCCCCGCTACGTCTACCAGGTGCCGCTGGCGAACCGGTCCCTGGAAGAGGTCCACAAGAACTTCAACCAGCTGTGGCGCCGCAACATCAAGAAGGCCGAGAAGGCCGGCGTCGAGGTCGTCCAGGGCGGCTACCAGGACCTCGAGGAATGGCAGCGGCTGTACGAGATCACGGCCGTGCGCGACCACTTCCGGCCGCGCCCGCTGTCGTACTTCCAGCGCATGTGGACGGCCCTCAACACCGAGGACCCCAACCGCATGCGGCTGTACTTCGCCCGGCACAACGGCGTGAACCTCTCGGCGGCGACGATGCTGATCGTCGGCGGGCACGTCTGGTACTCCTACGGCGCCTCCGACAACATCGGCCGTGAGGTCCGGCCCTCGAACGCGATGCAGTGGCGGATGCTGCGCGACGCCTACGCGCTCGGCGCCACCGTCTACGACCTGCGCGGCATCTCCGACTCGCTGGACGAGACCGACCACCTCTTCGGCCTGATCCAGTTCAAGGTGGGTACGGGTGGCCAGGCCGCCGAGTACATCGGCGAGTGGGACTTCCCGCTGAACAAGCTGCTGCACAAGGCGCTCGACATCTACATGTCGCGCCGCTGACCCCGCACGCACCCCTCATCCCGCACCTCTGACAGCCACGAGAAAGGTTCCAGGTCCGGCCATGGCGCTCACGCTCTACGTCGACACCGCGCGCTGGCGTGCGCACCACAAGCACGTGCAGGATCAGTTCCCTGGGCTCGTCCCGGTCTGCAAGGGCAACGGCTACGGCTTCGGGCACGAGCGGCTGGCGGAGGAGGCCACCCGGCTGGGGTCGGACATCCTCGCCGTCGGCACGACGTACGAGGCCGCGCGCATCAAGGACTTCTTCGGCGGCGACCTACTGGTGCTGACGCCGTACCGGCGCGGCGAGGAGCCGGTGCCGCTGCCGGACCGCGTCATCCGCTCGGTCTCGTCGATAGACGGCGTCTACGGCCTGGTCGGTGCCCGCGTGGTGATCGAGGTGATGTCCTCGATGAAGCGGCACGGCATCAGCGAGCAGGACCTCGCCCAGCTCCACGCCGCCATCGAGAACGTCCGCCTGGAGGGCTTCGCCATCCACCTGCCGCTGGACCGCACCGACGGCTCGGACGCGGTCGAGGAGGTCATCGGCTGGATGGACCGGCTGCGTGCGGCCCGGCTGCCCCTGCACACCATGTTCGTCAGCCACCTCAAGGCCGATGAACTCGCCCGTCTCCAGCAGCAGTTCCCGCAGACCCGGTTCCGTGCCCGCATCGGCACGCGGCTGTGGCTGGGGGACCACGACGCCACCGAGTACCGCGGCGCGGTCCTGGACGTCACGCGCGTAGCCAAGGGCGAGCGCTTCGGCTACCGGCAGCAGAAGGCGGCCTCCGACGGCTTCCTGGTGGTCGTGGCGGGCGGTACGTCGCACGGGGTGGGTCTGGAGGCCCCCAAGGCGCTGCACGGCGTCATGCCGCGTGCCAAGGGCGTCGCCCGCGCCGGCCTCGCGACGGTCAACCGGAACCTTTCTCCGTTCGTCTGGGGCGGCAAGCAGCGCTGGTTCGCCGAGCCGCCGCACATGCAGGTCTCGATCCTGTTCGTGCCCTCGGACGCGCCGGAGCCGAAGGTCGGCGAGGAACTGGTGGCCCATCTGCGGCACACCACCACGCAGTTCGACCGGATCATGGACCGCTGACCGGCGCGGTGCACTGAGGTCGCACAGCTCAGCAAGAAGGCCGTACACGGCTTCCCGTGTACGGCCTTTCGCATCGTTCGCTCAGAGCGAACCGCCGGTCGCGTCCTGTTTGCCCCACTGGACCTGCGCCCCGTCGAAGTGAGCGGTCGTGTGCCGCGAGGGACGGGCCGCAGGACCGAGGACGAAGACGTCCTCGGCGCCGTCGAGCACTCCGCCCGAGGGATCGTCGTCGCCGGACCGGCGCACCGGATCCCGCTCCGGCATGAAGATGTCGCGCACGATCATGACGCACAGGTACAGCGTCCCCAGCAGATGCAGGGCGATGGCCCAGTGGTAGCCGTCGGTCGGCAGGCCCTTGTGGGCCTCTCCGCTGGTCGTGTACGCGAGGTACAGCCAGATCCCCAGGAAGTAGGCCACCTCGCAGGCCTGCCAGATCAGGAAGTCCCGCCACTTCGGCCGGGCGAGCGCCGCCAGGGGCACCAGCCACAGGACGTACTGCGGCGAGTAGACCTTGTTGGTGAGGATGAACGCCGCGACGATCAGGAAAGCGAGCTGTGCGAACCGCGGGCGGCGCGGGGCGGTCAGGGCGAGCGCCGCTACTGCCGCGGAGCACACCAGCATCAGCAGCGTGGCGAGTGTGTTGACGGTGTCGATGCTGAGCGGGTCGTCCGAGTTCTGGGCCATGATCAGCCAGAAGGAGCCGAAGTCGACGCCCCGTTCCTGGCTGAACGTATAGAACTTCGACCAGCCCTCGAACGCGAAGAGCATCACCGGCCCGTTCACGACGACCCAGGCGACGATCGCGCCGCCCAGAGCCGTCCCGAACGCGCGCCACCTGCCCGCGCGCCAGCACAGCACCATCAGCGGCCCGAGGATCAGGAAGGGATAGAGCTTGGCGGCCGTGGCAAGCCCCAGCAGGACGCCGAAAGCGAGGGAGCGGCCGCGTGACCACATCAGCATCGCCGCGGCCGTCAGAGCGACCGCCAGCAGATCCCAGTTGATGGTCGCCGTCAGCGCGAAGGCGGGCGCCAGGGCCACCAGCAGACCGTCCCAGGGACGCCGGGCATGGGTACGGGTCACGCAGACGGCGATGACCGACGCACACACCATGAGCATCCCGGCGTTGACCATCCAGTACCACTGCTCCTGGTACTGGATGGTGCCGCTGCCGGGCGTGAGCCAGGAGGCGACCTCCATGAAGACACCGGTCAGCACCGGGTACTCCAGGTACTGCATGTCGCCGGGGAGCCGGTCGAAGTACGGCACGAGTCCGTCGGCGAAGCCGCGCCCCTGGTAGAGGTGCGGGATGTCCGAGTAGCACGCGTGCGTGTACTGGGAGCTGACACCGAAGAACCAGGCTCCGTTGAAGCAGGGCGCCTTCTGGACCAGGCCGAGAGCGAACATGCCGATCGCCACCAGCGCGATCACCCGCACGGGAGTCCACCGGGACGCCCCGATCAGGGCACGCCGCCCCAGCGGGCCGCCGATCAGCTCGCTGCCGGCCGCGGCGACCTCGTCCTCCTTGGTCGGCCGCACCGGGTCCGGTTCGTGGACGCTCGCTTGCTTCGAATCTGCACTGGGCATGCCGCACATCCTGCCGTACGTGTCTATCAATACGCCGAGGGCCGCCGTACCCGAGTGGG
>NZ_JBHUQX010000492.1:0-6280 GCF_042674225.1 Streptomyces sp. NPDC056948 | reverse complement strand
GTACGGGGCCCTCCTTCACGTGATCCTTTCGCGTGGTCCCTACGACCTGCTGCGCGCCGACGTCACCCGGTACACGTCGTAGACGCCCTCCACGCCCCGGACCGCCTTCAGCACATGGCCGAGATGCTTCGGGTCGCCCATCTCGAAGGTGAAGCGGGAGGTGGCGACGCGGTCGCGGGAGGTCTGGACGGCCGCGGAGAGGATGTTGACGTGCTGGTCGGACAGCACGCGTGTGACGTCCGACAGCAGCCGGGAGCGGTCCAGGGCCTCGACCTGGATGGCGACCAGGAAGACCGAGGACTGGGTGGGCGCCCACTCGACCTCGAGGATGCGCTCGGGCTCGCGGGACAGTGACTCCACGTTCACGCAGTCGTTGCGGTGAACCGATACGCCACTGCCTCGGGTGACGAAGCCGATGATGGGGTCGCCGGGTACGGGCGTACAGCAGCGGGCCAGCTTGACCCACACGTCCTCGACGCCCTTCACGACGACGCCCGGGTCGGCGCTGGAGCGGCGTTTGCGGCTGCGTCCGCGGGCCGGCGGGACCGACTCGTCGATCTCCTCGGTCGCGGCCTCCTCGCCGCCGAGGGCCTGGACGAGCTTCTGCACGATGTTCTGCGCGGAGACATGGCCCTCGCCGATCGCCGCGTACAGCGCGGAGATGTCCGCGTAGCGCATCTCGTGCGCGAGGGTCACCAGGGAGTCGCCGGTCAGGATGCGCTGGATCGGCAGGTTCTGCTTGCGCATCGCGCGGACGATGGCGTCCTTGCCCTGCTCGATCGCCTCGTCGCGGCGTTCCTTGGAGAACCAGGCCCGGATCTTGTTGCGGGCACGCGGCGACTTGACGAAGCCGAGCCAGTCGCGGGAGGGGCCGGCGCCGGCCGCCTTGGAGGTGAAGACCTCGACCAGGTCGCCGTTGTCGAGGGTGGATTCCAGCGGGACCAGACGGCCGTTGACGCGGGCGCCTATCGTGCGGTGCCCGACCTCGGTGTGGACGGCGTACGCGAAGTCCACCGGGGTGGCGCTGGCCGGGAGCGCTATGACGTCGCCCTTGGGGGTGAAGACGAAGACCTCGTTGCGGGAGAGGTCGAAGCGCAGGGACTCCAGGAACTCGCCCGGGTCCTCGGTCTCCTTCTGCCAGTCCAGCAGCTGCCGCAGCCAGGCCATGTCGTTCAGGTGGTCGTCCTTGCTCTTGCCGGACGACTTGGGGGCGTCGGTGCGCACCTTCGAGGCGCCGGCGACGGCCTCCTGCTTGTACTTCCAGTGCGCGGCGATGCCGTACTCGGCGCGGCGGTGCATGTCGAAGGTGCGGATCTGGAGCTCGACGGGCTTGCCGCCGGGGCCGATCACCGTCGTGTGCAGCGACTGGTACATGTTGAACTTGGGCATCGCGATGTAGTCCTTGAACCGGCCGGGGACCGGGTTCCATCGCGCGTGCACCGTGCCGAGGGCCGCGTAGCAGTCGCGGACGGTGTCCACGAGGACGCGGATGCCCACCAGGTCGTAGATCTCCGCGAAGTCACGGCCGCGGACGATCATCTTCTGGTAGACGCTGTAGTAGTGCTTGGGGCGGCCGGTCACGGTCGCCTTGATGCGGGCCGCCCGCAGGTCCTGCTGGACCTCGTCGGTGACGATGGCGAGGTACTCGTCGCGCTTGGGGGCGCGCTCGGCGACCAGGCGGACGATCTCGTCGTACATCTTGGGGTAGAGGATCGCGAAGGCGAGGTCCTCCAGCTCCCACTTGATGGTGTTCATGCCCAGCCGGTGGGCGAGGGGTGCGTAGATCTCCAGGGTCTCGCGCGCCTTCTTCTCCTGCTTCTCGCGCTTGAGGTAGCGCATGGTGCGCATGTTGTGCAGGCGGTCGGCGAGCTTGATGACCAGGACGCGCGGGTCCTTGGCCATGGCGACGACCATCTTGCGCACGGTCTCGGCCTGGGCCGCCTCGCCGAACTTGACCTTGTCCAGCTTGGTGACGCCGTCGACGAGCAGGGTGACGACGTCGCCGAAGTCACGGCGGAGGTCGTCCAGGCCGTACTCGGTGTCCTCGACCGTGTCGTGCAGCAGGCCGGCCATGAGCGTGGCCGGATCCATGCCCAGCTCGGCGAGGATGGTGGTCACGGCGAGGGGGTGCGTGATGTACGGGTCGCCGCTCTTGCGCTTCTGGCCGCGGTGCCAGCGCTCGGCTACCTGGTAGGCGCGCTCGATCTGGCGGAGCGTCGCCGTCTCGATCTTCGGATCGTTGCTGCGCACTATGCGCAGCAAGGGCTCCAGCACGGGGTTGTACGGGTTGGCGCGCTGGACGCCGAGCCGGGCGAGGCGGGCACGGACGCGATTGGAGGAGCCGGTGCGGGCGGGCTGGCCGCCGGCCTGGCGCACCGCGGGAGGGACCGGCTTCGGCCGCGACTGCTCGGCGGGCTTGTCGACGGGCGCCGACTGGGCGTGCTCGACCGGCCCGCGGGTGTCGTTCTTCGCGTGCGGCGCGTTGGGCGCGGGCTTGGCCGCTGCCGAGGCGGACTCGGGCTTGGCGGCGGTCAGGTGCTGGGCCTCGTCTGACAAGAGGGCTCCTCGTGCGCGTTCCGGGTCCCCCGGTCAGGCTCCGGAGACCCCATGGTAGCCATCCTGTGCCCCAGGATCGCCTTCAGGCCAATGTGAGGACCGTCTACCCCGGGAACGCGGGAGGCGGGCACCGGATTCCTCCGGGCCCGCCTCCGCGGTGTCGTGCCGGTGTCCACCGGGCTGCCGTGGGCTGGTCAGACCGTGAGCAGGGCCTCCAGCCGGGCACCGCGCAGAGCCGGCTCCAGACGGGCCCGGCCGCCGAGGAAACCGAGCTCCATGAGCACGGCCAGACCGGCGACCTCGGCGCCGGCCCGGCGAATGAGCTGGACCGAGGCCTCGGCGGTGCCGCCGGTGGCGAGGACGTCGTCGACGATCAGGACGCGGTCGTCGGCGACCAGGTCCTCGGCGTGCACCTCGATCTCGGCCGAGCCGTACTCCAGGTCGTAGGCCTGGCCGAGGGTGGCTCCGGGGAGCTTGCCCGCCTTGCGTACGGGGATGAAGCCGAGGCCGGCGCGGACGGCGACCGGGGCTCCGAGGATGAAGCCGCGGGCCTCAAGACCGACGATCTTGGTGGCGCCGGCGGCCTCGGCGATCTCGGCGAGGGCGTCGGTGAGCGCGGTGAACGCCGCCGGGTCCGCCAGGAGCGGGGTGATGTCCTTGAACATCACGCCCGGCTCCGGGTAGTCCGCCACGTCCCTGATGCGGCTGAGCAGCAGTTCCTTGACGTCGGTCATCGGCGCTTCCCCGAGGGGCGGCCCCGGCCGCGGTTACGGGACGCGGGCTGGTTGCGCGGGCCGACGACAGCCGGAGCGGCGTCCTCGGGCTCGTCGGCGTAGGACTCGTCTCCGGTCTCCGCCTGAGGGGTGTCGCCCTTGGCGGCCCGCTTGGCGAGGACGCGCTTCTTCAGGGCCTTCATCTGCGGCTCGCGCTCCTTGAGGTCGGCGACGAGCGGCGTGGCGATGAAGATCGAGGAGTACGCACCGGCGGCGAGACCGACGAACAGCGACAGCGAGATGTCGTTCAGCATGCCCGCGCCGAGGACACCGCCACCGATGAACAGCAGGCCCCCGACCGGCAGCAGCGCGACCACCGTGGTGTTGATCGAGCGGACCAGCGTGCTGTTGATCGAGCGGTTGGCGACGTCGCTGTAGGTCCAGCGGGTCTGCTTGGTGATGTCCTTGGTCTGTTCCTTGAGGCTGTCGAAGACCACGACCGTGTCGTAGAGCGAGTAGCCGAGGATCGTGAGCAGACCGATCACCGTGCCGGGTGTGACCTCGAAGCCGACGAGGGCGTAGATGCCGACCGTGATGGTGATGTCGTGGATCAGTGCGACGAAGGCGGCGATGGCCATGCGCCACTCGAAGGCGATCGCCAGGTAGATCACCACGAGGATCAGGAAGATGCCGAGGCCCTGCCAGGCCTTGTTGGCGATCTGCTCACCCCAGCTGGGGCCGACCAGTTCGGCGTTGATCTGCTCCGAGTCGATCTTGAGGTCGTCGGCGAGCGTGTTCTTGATCTGGTTTGCCGCGTCGGTGTCGATGCCGGCGACCTGGATGCGCATGCTGCCGTCGCCGAGCTTCTGAACGATCGCGTCGTGGCCTGAGGCCTCCTCCGCGTACCGCTCGGCCTGGGACACCGAGGCGCTGGTGTTCTTCGGGGTGTTGAAGACGGCGCCGCCCTGGAACTCGATGCCCATGTTCAGGCCGCGCACCGCCAGGCCGGCGATGGCCAGGATGGTGATCAGGATGGAGACGCCGTACCAGATCTTGCGGTTCTTGACGAAGTCGTAGCCGACCTCGCCACGGTGGAGTCGGGCGCCGAGGTTGCCGAGTTTCGACATCTCAGGCCTCCTTCGGGTCGACAGGGCCGGCGGGGCGGCGGGTACGGCGCAGCGGCGGCTGGACGCCCAGGCTCTTCGGGTCGAGGCCGGACCACTTGTGGCCGTTCGCGAAGAACGGGCGGCGGGCCATCAGCGTCAGCAGCGGCTTGGTGAAGAGGAACACGACGACCACGTCGAGCAGGGTGGTCAGGCCGAGCGTGAACGCGAAGCCCTGGACCTTGCCGACGGTGACGGCGAACAGCACCGCGGCGGCGAGGAACGACACGAAGTCGGAGACCAGGATGGTGCGCCGGGCGCGCGGCCAGGCCCGCTCGACGGCGGGGCGCAGGGAGCGGCCCTCGCGGATCTCGTCACGGACGCGTTCGAAGTACACGATGAACGAGTCCGCGGTGATGCCGATGGCGACGATGGCGCCGCACACGGCCGGCAGGTTCAGCGCGAAGCCGATGGCCGGGCCGAGCAGGGCCATGAGCGTGTAGGTGAGAGCCGCGGAGACCAGCAGCGAGAGGACCGCGATGAACGACAGGCCGCGGTAGTACGCCAGCAGGTAGATGACGACCAGCGCGAGACCGATGGCGCCGGCGATCAGTCCGGCCTGCAGCTGGTCACCACCCAGCGCCGCGGTCACGGTCGTCATGCTGTCGACCTTGAAGGTCAGCGGCAGCGCGCCGTAGGACAGCATGTTGGAGAGGTCCTGGGCGGACTGCTGGTTGAAGTTGCCGGAGATCTCGGCGTTGCCGCCGGTCAGGGCCTGCCGGACGTACGGGTCGGAGACCACGTCGCCGTCCAGGACGATCGCGAACTGGTTCTGCGGCGACTGGTTCTGCGCCAGCTTGCCGGTGATGTTCGCGAACTTCTTGGCGCCGCCGTCCGTGAAGTCCATCGTGACCGTCCAGCCCGCACCGGTCTGTGTGTTCAGGACGGCCTGGGCCTTGTCGACGTCCGTGCCGTCGACCTCGGCGGGGCCGAGGATGTACTTCTGCCACTGGCCCTGCGAGTTCTGGCCGCAGGCCAGGGTCATCTCGGAGGCCTTGACGCCGTCGCCCACGGTGGAGCGGGTCTTCTCGTTGGTGCAGTCGAGCTTGGCGTACTTCGCCTGCAGCGCGCTCGCTTCGGCCTCGGCGGAGCCGCCGCTCGCCGACGGGGAGGGGCTGGCCTTGGCCTTGTCGTCCGAGGCGCTCGCCGACGGTGTGGCGTCGGCCTTCAGCGCGTCGGTGACCGCGCGGCCCTGCGTGGTGGGCGTGGCCGACGGGGAGGCGGAGTTCTTGTCGGTGGCCTCGGGCTTGTCGGTGGCCTTGCCGGACGGCTTGTCCGTCGGGCTTCCGGTGCCGCTGGGCGAGGGGCTGGCCGTCTTGCCGCCGCCGGAGACCTCGGTGGTGAGGACCGGGCGGAAGTAGAGCTTGGCGGTGGTGCCGACCTGCTTGCGGGCCTGCTCGGAGTTCGTCCCCTTGGGGATGTTGACGATGATGTTTTCCCGGCCCTGCGTCTGGACCTCGGACTCCGAGACGCCAAGACCGTTGACACGTCGTTCCATGATGGAGACGGCGGTGTCCATGTTGGTCTTGTTGATGGCCGCCTCGTTGCCGGCTTCGGGGACCGCGCGGAGCGTGATGCTCGTGCCGCCGGCCAGGTCGATGCCGAGACGTGGTTTCGTGTGCCCCGAAGCGAACATCCCACCGGTGAGCGCCACGAGGGCGATCAGAATCAGGACCAGCGAGCGACCCGGCTTGCTCTGGGTGCTCGCGCTCCGGCCCTTTTTAGGTGTGGCCACCTTCTCGTACTCCCTCTCGGGCCACCTCGCTCCGGATCGGCGGACGGGCGGCCATGACATGGTGTCGGGACTCCGTGCGAGCTGGGCGTGTCCCGGGGTGCGCGGGCCGGGCC
>NZ_JBHUQX010000491.1:0-6292 GCF_042674225.1 Streptomyces sp. NPDC056948 | reverse complement strand
CGCGTAGACACACAATCGGACCCTTCAACTCCCCTGTCGAGGCAGGCCGGTTCCGGTTCACCGCGGCATCACCGTGGAATTAACTGTTTCCAATTGTTCGGAACTCCCCCTGGACACGGGCCGCCCCTATCTCGGCGTAACGCTCCGTAACGCGCGCGCAATACAACACCCCGACCTCCTCTTCGACCGCACCCACCCCCGGGACCTTCCCGATCCCGCCCCCGCCACCTGCGCCACGCCGACCGCACGATCTCGGCCATGGCCAACCGGAAGTGCGGGTTCTCAGAATGCGGACCTCGGAGAAAAGCACCCAAACCCGCCGAGAGGGCCCGCCGGAGAAGCCGGGCATCCATCACGTCATAACAAGAAAGTCACAAGCCGTCCCACGCCACTGACCCTGCCTCCACACCGGGCTTAGAGTCACGGCCAGTCACCGCTCCATCGGGAGTTCGGTACCAGCGCGGCACTACCCCCCGACCAAGGGCGGGCCTGCCTGTGAAAGGACTGATCGTGCGACAGCGTTCCTTGGTGATTCTTACCTCCGTTCTGACGACCGGAGCTCTGACTCTCACCGCCTGCGGGTCCCGAGACGACAGCGGCGACAAGGGCGGAGACAGTGGCGGCACCACGCTGACCATCGGCGTCGACGCCCCCCTGTCCGGTGAGAACTCCACCACCGGCCTCGGCATCCAGTACGGCGCCCAGATAGCCGTCGACGACGCCAACAAGAACAACTGGGTCCCGGGCGTCAAGTTCAAGCTCAAGGCCCTGGACGACAAGGCGCAGCCCGCCACCGGCCAGTCCAACGCCACCAGCATCGTCGGCGACAAGACCGCCGTCGGCGCCGTCGGCCCCCTGAACTCCGGCGTCGCCCAGACGATGCAGCAGGTGTTCGCCTCGGCCAACATGGTCCAGATCTCCCCGGCCAACACCAACCCCGAGCTGACCCAGGGCAAGAACTGGCAGACGGACAAGAAGCGTCCCTACAAGACGTACTTCCGCACCGCCACCACCGACGAACTGCAGGGCAGCTTCGCCGCCGGCTACGCGTACAACGGCCTCAAGAAGAAGAAGGCCTTCGTCGTCGACGACAAGCAGACCTACGGCGCCGGCCTCGCGAAGATCTTCGCCGAGCAGTACAAGAAGTACGGCGGCAAGGTCGTGGCCACCGACCACGTCAACACCGGCGACAAGGACTTCGGCTCGCTCGCC
Source organism: Streptomyces sp. NPDC056948 (assembly GCF_042674225.1). Taxonomy (NCBI): domain Bacteria; kingdom Bacillati; phylum Actinomycetota; class Actinomycetes; order Kitasatosporales; family Streptomycetaceae; genus Streptomyces; species Streptomyces sp. NPDC056948. Next base: position 5,080 of record NZ_JBHUQX010000491.1, on the reverse strand, counting down.
ACGAAGATCAAGAACTCCGGCGCCGACCTGCTCTACTACGGCGGCCAGTACGACGAGTCCGCGCTGATCACCAAGCAGCTCAAGGACACCGGCGTCAAGATCCCGCTGTTCGGCGGCGACGGCATGTTCGCCTCCACCTACATCGAGGCCGCCGGCAAGTCCTCCGAGGGCGACCTCGCCACCGCGATCGGTGTCCCCGCCGACACCCTGCCCGCCGCCAAGCAGTTCATCCAGACGTACAAGGACAAGGGTTACAAGGGCGACTACGGCGCCTACGGCGCCTACGCCTACGACGCCACCACCGCCATCATCAAGGCCGTCAAGGCCGCTGCCGACGCCAACGGCGGCAAGGTGCCCACCGACATCAACGACCTGCGCTCCAAGGTCGTCGACGGTGTCCAGAAGTCCGACTTCGAAGGCCTCACCGGCAAGATCTCCTTCGACCAGTACGGCGACACCACCAACAAGCAGCTGACGGTCTACCAGGTCGAGAAGGGTGCCTGGAACGACGTGGAGACCGGCACCGCCGACCTGAAGTAGTCGGCCCGCCACAACGCCGCACCACGGGCCGCGCGGAAGGATGACCCCGACCGCGCGGCCCGTTTCCACACCCCCCACAGCACACGACCACGCACACATCCAGTGCACACGACCACCAGCGACATGGAGGCCATGCGGTGAACACCCTGCCGCAGCAGCTGGCCAACGGGCTGCTTCTCGGCTCGATGTACGGGCTGATCGCCATCGGCTACACGATGGTGTACGGCATCGTCCAGCTCATCAACTTCGCGCACGGCGAGATCTTCATGACCGGCGCCTTCGGCGCACTCACGGTCTACTTCTACATCCTGCCCGACGGCACCTCGATGGCCCTCGCCGTACCGCTGATGCTCCTCGGCGGCGCCCTCGTGGCCATCCTCATCGCCGTCGGAGCGGAACGGTTCGCCTACCGACCACTGCGCGGAGCACCACGCCTGGCACCGCTCATCACCGCCATCGGCCTCTCCCTGGCCCTCCAGGAAGTCGTCCGCAACTTCTACCCCGGCGCCGACCGCGCCCGCGCCTTCCCCGGGCTCGACGCCACCCACGACATCGGCTCCATCACCATCAAGGACGCCGACATCTTCCTCATCCTGGCCGCCGTCGTCTGTATGGCCGCCCTCGCGATCTTCGTGCGCCGCAGCCGCACCGGCCGCGCCATGCAGGCCACCGCGCAGGACCCCGACACCGCGCAGCTCATGGGCATCGACACCAACCGCATCATCGTCATCGCCTTCGCCATCGGCGGTTTCTTCGCCGCCGTCGCGGCCGTCGCCTACGGACTCAAGTACGGCAACGTCGACTACCGCATGGGCTTCCTGATGGGCCTGAAGGCCTTCACCGCGGCCGTCCTCGGCGGTATCGGCAACATCTACGGCGCCATGCTCGGCGGCGTCGTCCTCGGCATCGCCGAGACCCTCGCCTCGGCCTACATCGACGAGATTCCCGGCATGGGCCAGCTCGGCGGTCAGAGCTGGGCCAACGTCTGGGCCTTCTGCCTCCTCATCCTGGTGCTGCTGTTCCGGCCTCAAGGCCTGCTCGGCGAGCGCGTCGCGGACAGGGCGTGACGACATGACCGAGACGACCAAGACCCCCGCCCCGGACGCCGTCCCCGCCCCGCCCGTACCGCGCGGCCTCATCCCGCTGCCCGCAGCGGCCGCCCGCGCCCTGCTGCTCGCCGGCGGCATCGCCACCGCGGCCTCCGCGTTCCTCGCCTGGACCTGGACCGACGAGTTCCCCGGCGACCTCACGATCAACGGCTACCCCGGCGGCCTGCAGTGGCTCACCTTCACCGCCGGTGTCCTCACCGCCCTGTTCGCCCTCGCCTCCTACGGGCCGCGCGGACTCGGCTGGCTGCTGCCCGGCCGTAACAACGCGCCGCTCGTCCTCACCGCCCTCGGCGGCTTCGCCGTCACCTGGTTCACGGTCATCGCCATCAGTGCCAACCTCGGCGGCGTCGTCAACCTCGAACCCGGCGGCTGGATCGCGGCCATCGCCTCCCTCCTGCCGGTCCTCGGCGCCTTCGCCCTCCCCCAGGAGAAGGCCGGCGCCGACGGCACCAAGGCGGCCCTCAAGGCCTACATCGCCAAGCCCGACCGCATCCCCGCCCCCGAGGCCACCGCGCCCTGGGTCCAGCGGGCCGTGATCACGGTCGTCACGATGATCGGCCTCGGTGTCTTCACCTACGGCATCGACACCGAGTACGGCGAACTGTTCATCGGCTACCTCTTCGTGGTCACGTTCGCCATGTGGGCCGTGCACACCGCCGGCCTCATGGACCGGTTCTCGTCGCTGGTGGCGGCCAACCGCAGCTTCACCCTCGCCATGGGCTTCGCCGCGGCGATCGCCTTCCCCTTCACCCAGACCGACGACCACTACGCCAACATCGGCGTCAACATCCTGATCTTCGGGACGGTCGCCCTCGGCCTGAACATCGTCGTCGGCCTCGCGGGCCTCCTCGACCTCGGATACGTCGCCTTCCTCGGCGTCGGCGCCTACACCGCCGCCCTGGTCTCCGGCTCCGAGTTCTCCACCATCTCCGGCGTCCACCTGCCGTTCTGGGCCTCCGCCCTGGCCGGCGCCGCCGCCTCGCTGGTCTTCGGCGTCCTCATCGGCGCCCCGACCCTGCGCCTGCGCGGCGACTACCTCGCCATCGTGACGCTGGGCTTCGGTGAGATCTTCCGTATCGCCGTCAACAACATGGACGGCGACTCCGGACCCGACGTCACCAACGGGCCGAACGGCATCCCCTCGATCCCCGACCTGAACCTCTTCGGGTTCAACTTCGGCCAGGCCCACGACATCGGCGGATTCACCCTCGGCCGCTTCGCCAACTACTACCTGCTCATGGTGCTGATCATGGCCATCGTGGTCCTGGTCTACACGCGTGCGGCGGACTCCCGCATCGGCCGCTCCTGGATCGCCATCCGTGAGGACGAGACCGCCGCGACCGCCATGGGCATCAACGGCTTCCGCGTCAAGCTCGTCGCCTTCGCCCTCGGCGCCGCCCTCGCCGGCCTCGCCGGCACCGTCAGCGCCCACGTCACCTACAGCGTCGTCCCCACCCCGTACCAGTTCGCCGGCTCCACACCGCCCAACTCCGCGTTCCTCCTGGCCGCGGTCGTCCTCGGCGGCATGGGCACCGTCGCCGGCCCCCTCCTCGGCGCGGCCCTGCTCTACCTGCTGCCCGAGAAGCTGGTGTTCCTCCAGGACAAGTCGCTCCTCGCCTTCGGTGTCGCGCTCATCCTGCTGATGCGCTTCCGCCCCGAAGGCATCATCGCCAACCGCCGGCGCCAGCTCGAATTCCACGAGACCGGCCAACTCGACGTACCGAAACAGACCACGCTGACCGACGAACCGGCCGTCACCAAGGCGGGGGCGTAAGAATCATGACCACACCTGTACTCGAAGCACGCGACGTCACCATGCGCTTCGGTGGCCTCACCGCCGTCCGCTCCGTCGACTTCACGGTCAACGCCGGCGAGATCGTCGGACTCATCGGCCCCAACGGCGCCGGCAAGACCACCTTCTTCAACTGCCTGACCGGCCTCTACATCCCCACCGAAGGCACCGTCTCCTACAAGGGCACGGTCCTGCCGCCCAAGCCCCACCTGGTCACCCAGGCCGGCATCGCCCGCACCTTCCAGAACATCCGCCTGTTCTCCAACATGACGGTCCTGGAAAACGTCCTCGTCGGCCGCCACACGCGGACGAAGGAAGGCCTGTGGTCCGCCCTGCTGCGCGGCCCCGGCTTCAAGAAGGCCGAACGCGCCAGCGAGGAACGAGCCATGGAACTCCTCGAGTTCATCGGCCTCTCCCACAAGCGCGACCACCTGGCACGCAACCTCCCCTACGGCGAACAGCGCAAGCTGGAGATCGCCCGGGCCCTCGCCAGCGAACCCGGTCTGCTCCTGCTCGACGAGCCGACGGCCGGCATGAACCCCCAGGAGACGCGAGCGACCGAGGAACTGGTCTTCGCCATCCGCGACAAGGGCGTGGCCGTCCTCCTCATCGAGCACGACATGCGCTTCGTCTTCAACCTGAGCGACCGCGTCGCCGTCCTCGTCCAGGGCGAAAAGCTCGTCGAGGGCACGTCGGAGGTCGTCCAGGCCGACGAACGCGTCATCGCCGCCTACTTGGGTGAACCCTTCGAAGGCGACCCCGGTGAAGCCGAAGTCGCGGAGGTCGAAGCCGCCGAAGCCGCCGCGGAGGCAGCACCCAGCAGCACCAGCAGCACCAGCAGCACCAAGGGAGAAGCCAAGTGACCGCACTCCTCGAGGTCGAGGACCTCCGGGTCTCCTACGGCAAGATCGAAGCCGTCAAAGGCATCTCCTTCAGCGTCGAAGCCGGCCAGGTCGTCACCCTCATCGGCACCAACGGCGCCGGCAAGACGACCACGCTGCGCACCCTCTCGGGACTGCTGAAGCCGACATCGGGCAAGATCTCCTTCGACGGCAAGCCGCTCACCGGCGTCGCCGCCCACAAGATCGTCGCCCTCGGCCTCGCCCACTCCCCCGAGGGCCGGCACATCTTCCCCCGCCTCACCATCGCGGAGAACCTCCAGCTCGGAGCGTTCCTCCGCAAGGACAAGGAAGGCGTCGAAAAGGACATCCAGCGGGCCTACGACCTCTTCCCCATCCTCGGAGAGCGCCGCAAGCAGGCAGCTGGAACCCTCTCCGGCGGCGAACAGCAGATGCTCGCCATGGGCCGCGCCCTGATGTCCCAGCCGAAACTGCTCATGCTCGACGAGCCCTCCATGGGCCTCTCCCCGATCATGATGCAGAAGATCATGGCGACGATCTTGGAGCTCAAGTCCCAGGGCACGACGATCCTTCTCGTGGAGCAGAACGCCCAGGCGGCGCTCTCCCTGGCCGACCACGGCCATGTCATGGAGGTCGGCAACATCGTCCTCTCCGGCACGGGGCAGGACCTGCTGCACGACGAGTCCGTCCGCAAGGCGTACCTCGGCGAGGACTGACGAGCTGGTCACGCGACGAGGCCCGCCCCCGGATGGGGTGCGGGCCTCGTGTGGTGTGCGGGG
>NZ_JBHUQX010000490.1:0-6330 GCF_042674225.1 Streptomyces sp. NPDC056948 | reverse complement strand
GTTCACCGAGCCGGGCGCCGTCGCCGGTCAGCGCGACGAGCTGGGGTTCGGTGACGAAGCGTGTGGACGGGTAGAGCAGGACGCGCTCGTCGACGCGCACCGACAGCTCCGCTCGGTACGCGACGGCATCGTGCACGCCCAGGAACGCGGGCCGGTGCCCCTCGAGGTCGCCGAAGGCGTGCTGGGCGTCCAGGGCACCGTCCCACAACTTCCCCAACGCCTTGACCTCCGGAGCGGACACCAGCCACGGCCACGTTGGGACCCCGACGGCCGTGCGGGCGTGGTGGGTGCGCCTGCGCGCTGTTCGGTGACCGGGGCCCACCTCAACGGATAAGAACCTCGACCCTGAGACCGCATCAACTGACAGGAAATAGAGTCCCACCACAGCGATCCCGCCTCCCAATCTCTCACCCCATGACAGCGGCCAACCCACCCACCCCAACCCCTGACCAGCCCCACAACACCACGCCCAGAGCATCACCCACCGACTCTCACCGCCACTGACACCACACCAAGAAGTCGCGTATACAAGCCGCCGACCCGCAAGCGCGACGGGGCACTACAGGTCGGTATCGAGACCGCCGGGCCGGGGGGGGTGCCCCTATCTCTTTGGTCAAGGTCGTGGGCCAGGATTTGCGGCATGACGACCTGGTTCCGGACCTACTACGAGGACGAAGATCTGTGGCTGTACTTCGAGGCAGATGACGAAGGCTGGGCAGCCCGACAGGTCGAGGTCCGAGGGCATGACTCGCGGCCAGTGACGGCGGCCTCTCTGGAAGAGGTCCTGCACTTGCGTGATCGAGAGGATCTCGCGGCGATGGCCCGCTATGAACGGCAGTTCGGCGTTCTCGCCGAAGGCCCCATGGACGGCTGGCAGGACCAGTCCCAGGCGGCCGAGATCTCCGCGGAGGAGTTCGAGCGGCTGTGGACTGAAGCACGGCGGGCTCTCGGCAATTCAGCCTGACCTGGCGGGTTGGGGTTCGTAGAAGGTGCCGTCGCGGAGCATCGCGAAGAGGACGTCGGCCCGCCGTCTTGCGAGGCAGAGGAGGGCCTGGGTGTGGTGTTTGCCCTGGGCGATCTTCTTGTCGTAGTAGGCCCGGGAGGCAGGGTCGCCCAGGGCTGCGAACGCGGAGAGGAAGAAGGCCCGTTTGAGCTGTTTGTTCCCTCTTCGGGATGGCTGTTCGCCTCGGATCGAAGAGCCCGAGTTGCGGGTTGCCGGGGCGAGTCCGGCGTAGGCGGCGAGGTGGGCGGCGGAGGGGAAACTGCTGCCGTCGCCGACCTCGATAAGGATCCTGGCTCCGGTCCTGACCCCGACGCCCGGCATCGAGATCAGGACCTGGGAAAGAGGGTGGGCCTCCAGCAGTTCCTCGATCCGCCCGGCCAAGAGCTTGCGCTGGTCGAGGACGGCGGCGAGCGAGCCGGCCAGGCTCGGGACGATCAGCACGGCCGCTTCGGTGCCGGGAACCACCACAGTCTGCTCGTCCAGCGCGGTGAATATGTCCTCGACCAGGCGCTCGGCCATCCGCGGTGCCTTCGGCCGCAGCAGCGTGATCAGCCGTCGGCGGCCTGCCTTGCGGATCTGGGCCGGTGACCCGAATCGCTCCAGCAGGGCCAGGACGGCCGGGTGTTGCAACCGCGGGCTCAGCACCCGCTCCAGGGACGGGTGGATCTGGGTGAGCAGGCCGTGAAGCCGGTTCGCGACGCGGGTGGCCTCACCGGTCAGGTCGTCGTCGAAGCCGACGATCATCTCCAGCTCGGCGATCGTCTCGTCTTCGAGGTCGACCGAGCGCAGCGTGTGAGGCATCGCGCGGGCGGCGTCGGCGATGATGAACGCGTCCCTCGCGTCGGTCTTGGCCTCACCGGGATAGAGGTCGGCGATCCGCCGCATCGTCAGGCCGGGCAGGTAGGCGACGGGGCAGCCCATGTCCCTGGCCACCGCCAGGGGCAGGGCTCCGATCGAGGCCGGCTGGTCGACCACGACCAGCACCGTTCCGTGCTTGGCCTGGAGTTTCGCGAACAGCTCGCGGAGCTTGGGCTCGGTGTTGGGCAGGCGTTTGCCGAACGCCTTCTTCCCGGCCGGGGTGACGGCGGTGGCGTGGTGTTCGCCCTTGCCAACGTCCAGGCCGAGATAGACGTCGATGTCGCCGGTCTCGATCACGTGCATCCTCCGGTCGTGCTTCTGCCCGGCCTCGTCCACGGCACCGATCGCCACATCCACATTACGAAGAGCCTCCCGACCTGCGAAGAGTCGGTGGTCGTGCCCCTAATCAGCGGTCAGTCAGTGCCTCCGGGCTCGGTGACACCACCCCCCGGATCATGGTTAACAAGGGGGGGGAAGTCATGCCGGGCCCGGAGGCCGGTAGCCCCGTTGCGGGCCACCAAAAAGGTAATGGGGGGGGGCCGAACCCCGAAAGAACAAAGCCCCCCTCAGCTCGAACCAGCGCCATGTCGACCTGCAAGAGTTCGGTGACTGGGTCCAGAGGCTGAAGGGCCTGGAGAAGGACTGGAAGACCGAATGGGCAAAGGCGAAGAGTCCAGAGGAACGCGCGGCCCTGTATCGGGGCTTGATCGGCAAGCGCAGTAGTCCTGGTTCGTGAGTCGCACCGTGCGCACGCGGGACAGCCGGCGATGCGGCGGTTGGGGTGAACCGGGGCAACGTGCTCGTTGCGTGGTCACAGTCGACGGCCGAGCACTTGGGAGTCCGTTCTCCGGTTGTGCGCCCTGGTCGCGATGAAGAGCCCGGACCTGTTCCATTTGCCTACCAGGGTGACCCAATCGCCGTCGCGAATCTCACTCTTGAAGTACCAGGACCTCATTTCTACCTGGGCCTGCAGGAGCCGGCCATCTCCGGTCTCGACGTTCACCCGGAACCGCCAGATGAGCACGGGCGGCTGTCCGCGTGCCTGAGGGGGGAGCTGGCGCTGGCCGAAGTACCGCACGGTGCCCTCGATACGGGTACGGCCGCGCCTTCTGGCTTCGGGCGGAAACGGCTCCGGCACCTGCCGCTGCGGAGCCGGGGCCGCCGATACCGGCCCGGGGCGGGGGGCTGTCTGTTGCGGTGCCGGCACGCTGCGGGGCGGGCTGCTGCGGCCCTGGGTGGCGGTTTGGTGGTCGAGCAGTCGCAGCTCGCGGGCCGCATCCGGGTTTCCGAGCGCGGCGGCAGCCTCGAACTGCCTGCGGGCCTCGGCTGTGTCATTCCGTTTGCGGGCAATGATGCCCAAAGCTCTCCTGGCTTTGTGGTGCTTGGGGTCGAGAAGTATCGCGTGTTGGAGTCGCTCATCGGCGATGCCGAAATTGCGGGCGGCTACGGCGAGCATGCCCAGGCCGTAGTACCCCTCGGCCTCCCAGCCCGGAATGTCGATGAGCTGCCGGTAGAGAGGTTCCGCTTCCGCGTACTGCTTGTCGTGGTAAAGCGAACTGGCTCGGCGGCGCATCTCCTCCACCTGTTCCCGGCTGGTCTGCTGAGCCATGGCCATCACCCCATGTCAGCCGAAGCCCGCACTCGGCGGTGGAGCCGCGTCGCCGACATCGGGCGGAGCGGCGGCGAAGCTGGAATCCGCGTACCCGCCGGCGTCTGCGAACCCGTTGTCTGCTCCGTACCCGCCGAAGTCCCCGAACCCGTCGTATCCGCCGGACCCGAGCCCGGAGTCAGGGCCGGAGTCAAGGGAGTCGGCGCCATATGCGGCGTCTCCGTATCCTGGGCCCTCGTGTGCGGCGTACCCGGCGCCGGGATCCGTAGAGCCGGCCTCCATATAGGGGGCTTCCGCGTAGCCGGCCTCCGCAAATCCGGATGCGGCGAGGTCCGAGTATCCGGGATCGGGCGTCCCGGGAGCGATGAAGTCGCTGTCGGACTCGGCGCTGTGGGCGGCGACTTCGGCGGACCCGGCGTATGCGGTGGGCGTGTACTCGAATTCGGCCACGGGGGCTGACGTGTCGTCGAGGGTCCCCGGGTCGTCCGGGCCGAAGTTCGGCGGGAGATCATCCGGTAGTGGCCATTCCAGCGCACCGCTGTCATCGTCCGTATCGGTGCCGCCTGGGCGATCGTCACTGCTGCCCGCGAAGAATGAGGCGAACTGTACTGCGTCCGCTTCCCCCGTTGCCTTTGCTCCTTCCGGAGACCTCTGCTTCTCCGGTTCGGACTGCGTCTCCCCGGCGGATCGGCGCAGGATGCCCTCAAGTACCTTCTCGACGAAGGACCCCTGGTCACCTCGCGAGGCATCCATCGCTTCCATGATCGCCCGGCTGCGTTTCGGATCAAACTGCGGGGCCTGTCCTCTCTCTCGGAATCCTCTCTCGGATGCGAGAGGACGTTCGACGCGATCGATCAGGGATTTGTGTGATTTATCGTTGCGGGACATCGCCTCGCCGACGATCTCTCCGAACAGCGCGGGAGGTGCGGACCCTGTGTCCCGTGTACGCGAACCCGTTCCGCGCGGCGGCGGGGCCGACGGGCGCGCGGGCCGGCGATCGTATGGCCTGGTCATGATCAGTTGTCTTCTCTGTTCGTCCGTGCGTGAGTCGATTTACGGGTGGCGGTCAGACCACCCCTTCCCCGGGAGCCGACCTGGGCAGCTCAGGGAACTGCTGTTCGTGCAGTTCCGTCCCGTGGCCGGCTTCCGGAGCGCCCTGGATCACACCCGGGTCCTGTTCCGCCGGAGCGAGCACCGTGGCATCGGGAGGCAGCGGGGGCAGGTCGTCGAAAACGGCGAGCATGTCCATTTCGGCAGCAGCCGGAGCGGGTGTCAGGCCTGAGCCTGCATCCCTGCCGCCGGAATCCCTGGTGCCAGCGTCCCGGGGACCGGCGTCCGGGACCGAAGGTCCTTCTCTCTCAGAAGAGTCACGCTCCTCCATCTTTTCTGAGGCCTGCCCCGTCGGACTGACCTTGCCCGGAGCAGCGGGCGGCGGTCCGGGTATCGGAACAGGATCCCCCGTTTTCATCTCCCCGAATACATACGGGTGCCGCTGACTGTTGGGGGCATCGTAGCGCCGGCTGTCGTGGGCTTCTTCGACATCGCGCGGCGGGATCATGCCGGTGGCGATGTCACCCGCCGTTCCCCATATCTGCCCGATCTGAAGTCGCCTTTCGCGGTTATCCCAGCGCTCTTTTGGGGTGAGCGACGGGTCGTCCGGGTACTTCAGCATGCCGATGCCGAATCCGATGAGGCTGAGAGGCTGGTATTTCAGAGTGTCCAGCTGGTCAATGAAGATCTCGCCCGGGGGCCGCCGTACCACCATGTCAGACGCGGGGTCGATGGTCGGCCCCCTGTTCGCCACCGCTCTCGCCCGGGCCAGAGGCTCTGGAAGCCCACAGACCCATCGCACTTCAATGCGCATGTCCGGGGACTGGTAAATACGCCGGAATATTTCGGGAGAAATACCGGTGCGCAGAACAAAGGGATCATCGACTGTGGCTCTGGACGCGACATAGTGGGCCTTCTCTGGTGTCAGGCCACGGCGTACCGACTCCTGGTAGATCCTCTCGTAGGCGCCGTATACTTGGCAGGCCTGATAAGACTGAATCGCTATCGATTCATTTGAATTAGATTCTGGAGCTGCGTGACTCATGAGATTCCCGCCGAAATGAACACGCCGACAGGGGCATCCTTACTGTCGGCGCTGGCGTGCCTGCGGGCGCACTGATGTTGGAAGAATATGAACTACTGCGCACGCGTATGCTGAATTGATGTTCGCCGCTCGCCCCGCCTGCGATGAAGGCGAAGCACAGGATGGCCTTAGTTGAAGCCTACGCGGGTTGGATATCTTGTCAATTGGCTTCGTCCCACCAGCTTGACTAATTGATCCGGGTGACAGCCGGCCCCGAATCGTTGCCATTTCAACTCCCCGTATGAAAATGGCTCGGATCGGGCTCCAGAAGGGTAGTGAACTCCACCCAGAGCTGGGCGATGTTGGGAGCTGTCAGGGCGAGGTTGTACCGGCGGGCAATGCCGAGCATGGCGTGGCGGACGCCGTCACCTTTCAGGCGGCAGTCGCAGAGGATCTTCCAGCCCTTCATGCGGGCGAAGGTGTGCTCGACGCGCGCCCGAACTCGCTTGTGGGAGCGGTTGTGTTCCTCCTTCCAAGCCGGGAGTTCCTTGCCCTTGGTGCGGCGGTGCGGGATGACGAGTCCGGTGCCCTGGTAGCCGCCGTCGGCAAGGTCATGGTGTGGCCGACGGCGTCCCTAGCGCGGGACTCCTCCCAGCCACGTGAGTCATGACGGTTGCCGGGCACGGGCCGGCCGACTACCACGACCACACGGGTGTCAGCGTCGATGACGACCTGGTGGGCGGTGGAGTACCGATAGTTCTTGGACTGCTCGGCAACGCTGCGATC
>NZ_JBHUQX010000489.1:0-6338 GCF_042674225.1 Streptomyces sp. NPDC056948 | reverse complement strand
GTGTAGGACTGCTGGAAGCCGATCTGGGCCAGGGTGGCCATCATCGCCGGGCGGGTGAACGCCTCGGCCAGGAAGATCACGTCCGGGTCGGTGCGGTTGACGTCCGCGATGACCCGCTCCCAGAACACCACGGGCTTGGTGTGCGGATTGTCCACCCGGAAGATCCGCACTCCGCTGTCCATCCAGTGCCGCAGCACCCGCACGGTCTCGGCGATCAGGCCGTCCATGTCGGCGTCGAAGGCGATGGGGTAGATGTCCTGGTACTTCTTCGGCGGGTTCTCCGCGTAGGCGATGGTGCCGTCGGGGCGGTGGTGGAACCACTCGGGGTGTTTCTGCACCCAGGGGTGGTCGGGGGAGCACTGCAGCGCGAAGTCCAGCGCCACCTCCATCCCCAGCTCCCGGGCCTGGCCGACGAACCAGGTGAAGTCCTCCAGGGTGCCCAGGGCGGGGTGGACGGCGTCGTGGCCGCCCTCGGGCGAGCCGATCGCCCAGGGCACGCCGACGTCGTCGGGGCCGGGGGAGAGGGTGTTGTTCCTGCCCTTGCGGAAGGTCGTGCCGATCGGGTGGATCGGGGGCAGGTAGACGACGTCGAAGCCCATCGCGGCGATCGCGGGCAGCCGGCGTGCGGCGGTGCGAAACGTGCCGTGCGGCTGCTGCCGGGTGCCCTCGGAGCGGGGGAAGAACTCGTACCAGGAGCCGTACAGGGCCCGCTCCCGCTCCACCAGCAGCGGCAGCGGCTCGGAGGTCGTGACCAGGTCCCGCAGCGGATGCCGGGCCAGCACCTCGTCCACCTCCGGCGTCAACGCCCCCGCGAGCCGCGCGGCAGCCGGGCGGCTCTCGTCCCGCAGGGCGTCGACGGCGGCCAGGACCACGTCCCGCAGGCCCCCCTCCTCGGGTACGCCGTCGGCGGCCCGCTCGTACAGGCGCGCGCCCTCCTCCAGGACGACGTCCGTGTCCATGCCGGCCGGGATCTTGATCTGCGCGTGGTGGCGCCAGGTACCGATCGGGTCGCCCCACGCCTCCACGGTGAACGTCCACAGGCCGGGCTCCCCGGCGGTGACCGTGGCGCCCCACCGGTCCGTGCCGGGGGCCAGCTCCCGCAGGGGTGTCCACGGCCCGGGGCGGCCCTCGGGGTCCTTCAGGACGGCATTGGCGGCGACCGCGTCGTGCCCCTCCCGGAACACGGTCGCCGAGATGTCGAAGGTCTCGCCGGTCACGGCCTTGGCCGGCCGGCGTCCGTGCTGGACGACCGGGCGGACATCGAGCACGGGTATGCGTCCGACGGCGGTCGCCTCGCCCACGGGGGGTGGTTGCGGGACCGGTGGACCGGCGTCGGCCGGGCGCACGGGACGTGCCTCGCCGCCGGGCGCGCGCGCCCCGGTGCGACGGGTCGGGGGTGGTGACGAATGGTGCTTGGCGGGCATGACCGCTCCTGTCCGCGTCAACGTGGGTGGGCGGATGTCTATGGGGAGGTGGGTCCTGCGTGGTGCTCCTGAGAGGGGTACCCGGAGGAGCCTTCCCACCCTATTCGGGTGGGCAATCCGGCACTTTGTTAACTACTCAGGGGTATGTCGACACACAAGACCGGCCTCGTCCGCGACGGACGAGGCCGGCCCCTGTGCGTGGCTGCTCCTTCGCCCTACGGGTGCGGCACCCGCAGTAACTTGTCCGGCGAACCGACACCCCGGCCGGAGATCTTCCCGGTCGCCGCTCCCGTGGTCAGAGCCCTCCCGACCTGGGACGGAGTCGCTTTCGGATGGTCGGCCAGATACAGCGCGGCCGCGCCCGCCGCGTGCGGAGAGGCCATCGAGGTGCCGGAGAACGTGGCCCGCGCGGTGTCGCTCGCGGCGGCCGCGGAGGTGATATCCACGCCCGGGGCGAAGAGATCGAGGGCCGGGCCGTCGTTGGAGAAGGCCGGTTTTGTATCCCTCCGGTCGGTCGCACCGACCGTGATCGCTTGCTTGACGCTCGCCGGGGAGTACAGCCCGGCCGGCCTGCTGTCGTTGCCCGCGGCGACCGTGTAGGTGACGCCTGAGGCGATGGAGGCGCGGACGGCGGCGTCCAGCCGGTCGTTGGGCGGGCCGCCCAGACTGAGGTTGGCGACCGCGGGCTTCCTCGCGTGCCGGGTCACCCAGTCGATCCCGGCGATCACCCGGGCCGTGGTTCCGGCACCCGCGGCGTCGAGGACGCGCACGGAGACGATCCGGGCCTTGGCGGCGACGCCGTGGGTCTTCCCTGCGACCGTGCCGGCGACGTGCGTGCCGTGGCCGTTGGCGTCCGCCGCGACCTTGTCGTTGCCGACGAAGTCCCAGCCGTGGCTCGCCCGGCCCCCGAAGTCCCGGTGGGTGGTCCGGACGCCGGTGTCGATCACGTACACCGTCACCCCGGCGCCCGCCGACTCGGGCCAGGTGTAGCTCCGGTCCAGGGGCAGGCTCGGCTGGTCGACGCGGTCCAGCCCCCAGGACGCCGGGTTCCGCCGCGTGCCGTCCAGTCGCACACGGGTGTCCTGGACGACCGAGGCGACCCGGGGATCGGCGGCGAGCCGTGCTGCCTGTCTCGCGTCCGCCCTGATCGCGTAGCCGTTCAGGACCGTGCCGTAGGTGTGGCTGATGTCCACCCCGTACGTCTCGGCCAGGCCTTTTCCGGCCCCCGACGGTGCCCGCGTGCCCTCCTTCAGTGTCACCAGATAACTGCCGTGCACGGAGCCGGGTCCTCCGGCGCCGAGTATCCGCCCCTCCGGTACGGCGTGCGCGGGCAGGGTGGTGGCCGAAAACGCCGCGGCACAGATCGCCGCGGCCAGGCCCCCCGTCCAGCGCGGGCGCCGTGTGCGCGTCCGTGCCATGGTCCGAGTTCCCCTCCTCGTCTCGGCGTACGGCTGACGCGCGGCGCCGCGTGCGGCGGGCCCGGGCCGGTACGCCAGGGGCAGCCTCTCGTGACGCGTGAAACACCACAAGGACGCCTATGGGGGTGGAATCGGCCATATCCGTTGATGGTGCTGTTCAGGCCGATCGGGGGTCCGACGGCGGAGCCTCAGCGGCGGCGGCACATCCGCCGGTACTGTCGTAGGAGACGTCGATGAAGCCCTGTGTCAAAGCCCTGCGTCAACCAGCGAACGCGCCGAGGTGGAACCCGTGAAGGCGATCCGTCGATTCACCGTCCGACCCGTTCTCCCCGACCCCCTCCGGCCGCTCAGCGATCTGGCCCGCAATCTGCGGTGGTCGTGGCATGCCGAGACCCGTGACCTGTTCCAGTCCGTCGACCCCGAGCGCTGGGCCGCCTCCGGGTGCGACCCGGTCCGGCTGCTGGGCAGCGTGCCGCCCGCGCGGCTCGCGGACCTGGCCGAGGACCGCCGGTTCCTGCGCCGTCTCGCCGCCGTCGCGGGCGATCTGCACGACTACATGGCCGGCGACCGCTGGTACCAGGCCCAGCCCGAGGAACTTCCCGCCGCGGTCGCCTACTTCTCACCCGAATTCGGCGTCACGGCCGCCCTGCCGCAGTACTCCGGCGGCCTCGGCATCCTGGCGGGCGACCATCTGAAGGCGGCCAGCGACCTGGGCGTCCCGCTGATCGGCGTCGGGCTGCTCTACCGGCACGGCTACTTCCGCCAGACCCTCTCCCGGGACGGCTGGCAGCAGGAGCACTACCCCGTCCTCGACCCGAACGAGCTGCCCCTGGTCCTCCTCGAGGAGCCCGACGGCACCCCCGCCCAGGTCGCCCTCGCCCTGCCCGGCGGCAAGCAGCTCCGCGCCCGGATCTGGCTGGCACAGGTCGGCCGGGTCCCGCTGCTGATGCTGGACTCGGACGTCGAGGAGAACGACCTCGGCGAGCGCGGCGTGACCGACCGGCTCTACGGCGGCGGCAGCGAGCACCGGCTGTTGCAGGAGATGCTGCTGGGGATAGGAGGTGTGCGGGCGGTCCGGACGTACTGCCGGCTGACCGGGCACCCCGCGCCGGAGGTCTTCCACACCAACGAGGGGCACGCCGGGTTCCTCGGTCTGGAGCGGATCGCCGAACTCTGCGCGGCGGGCTCGGACTTCGACGCGGCGCTGGAGGCGGTCCGCTCCGGGACGGTCTTCACCACCCACACCCCCGTCCCGGCCGGTATCGACCGCTTCGACCGCGAGCTGGTCGCCCGCCACTTCGGCCCCGACGCGGAGCTGCCCCGCATCGACGTCGGGCGCGTCCTCAAACTCGGCATGGAGACCTACCCCGGCGGCGAGCCCAACCTGTTCAACATGGCCGTGATGGGCCTGCGCCTGGCCCAGCGCGCCAACGGGGTGTCCCTGCTGCACGGCAACGTCAGCCGCGAGATGTTCTCCGGCCTGTGGCCCGGCTTCGACGCCGACGAGGTGCCGATCACGTCCGTGACCAACGGGGTGCACGCGCCCACCTGGGTCGCCCCGGAGGTGTTCCGGCTCGGCGCACGGCAGATCGGCGTCCAGCGCGCCGAGGACGCGCTGACCGTCGGCGGCTCGGACCGCTGGGACGCGGTGGCGGACATCCCCGACCAGGAGATCTGGGAACTGCGGCGGGGCCTGCGCGAGCAGCTCGTGACCGAGGTGCGGGAGCGGCTGCGGGCCTCCTGGCGGCAGCGCGGGGCCGGTACGGCCGAGCTGGGCTGGATCGACGGCGTGCTCGACCCGGACGTCCTCACCATCGGCTTCGCCCGGCGCGTCCCGTCGTACAAGCGTCTGACGCTGATGCTGCGCGACCGCGACCGGCTGATGGACCTGCTGCTGCACTCCGAGCGGCCGGTCCAGATCGTCGTGGCGGGCAAGGCGCACCCGGCGGACGACGGCGGGAAGCGGCTGGTGCAGGAGCTGGTGCGGTTCGCGGACGATCCACGGGTGCGGCACCGGCTCGTGTTCCTGCCCGACTACGGCATGGCCATGGCGCAGAAGCTGTACCCGGGCTGCGACATCTGGCTGAACAATCCGCTCCGGCCGCTGGAGGCCTGCGGCACGTCCGGCATGAAGGCCGCGCTCAACGGTTGTCTCAATCTGTCCGTCCTCGACGGGTGGTGGGACGAGTGGTTCCAGCCGGACTTCGGCTGGGCCATCCCCACGGCCGACGGTGTCGGGACCGATGCGGACCGCCGCGACGACATAGAGGCCGCGGCGCTGTACGACCTGCTGGAGCAGCGGGTGACGCCCCGCTTCTACGAGCGCGGCCGCAGCGGGCTGCCCGACCGCTGGATCGAGATGGTCCGCCAGACCCTGAGCCTGCTCGGGCCGAAGGTGCTGGCCGGGCGCATGGTCCGCGAGTACGTCGAGCGTCTCTACGCGCCGGCGGCGCTGGCCCATCGCTCGATGGGGCCGGATCCTGCGCGTGAGCTTGCCGAGTGGAAGGGCAGGGTGCGGGCCGCCTGGCCGGGCGTGACGGTCGACCATGTGGAGACGTCGGTGTCGGAGGCGCTGGCGGAGCTCGGTACGACGCTGGGGGTGCGGGTGCGGGTCGGACTCGGGGACCTCGGGCCTGATGACGTCGAGGTTCAGGTGGTGTCGGGGCGGGTGGACGAGGAGGACCGGATCGGGGATGCGGCGGTTGTCTCCCTGAAGCCGGTCGGGTCCCCCGGGGTGGACGGGCGGTGGGTGTATGAGGGGGCCTTGTCCTTGGATCGCACCGGGCCTTTCGGGTACACGGTGCGGATCCTGCCGGCTCACCGGCTGTTGGCCTCCAGTGCGGAGTTGGGGCTGGTGGCCGGGCCGTCCGAGGAGTTGGTGGAGGCGGCCGGGTTGTTGATGCGTTGAGTCTTGTCCGCGGGTGCGTGGGGGCTGGTCGCGCAGTTCCCCGCGCACCTAAAGATCTTCAACACCCTGCGTCGCGATGTTCCGTAGGACGTTGCCGCATCGCCGTGCGTACGCGTGCTGCAAGCCCCGGGTCGCCAGGCCGCCGGCCCTCGCGTACCACTTCGCTGCCTTGCTGAACGCGTTCACCGTCAGCCAGACCGTGCCGTCTCCCGTGCGGTCTACGACGAAGGACTCCTCGCCGCATTCCGGGTGGCCGGTCAGGGTGCCGTAGGCCCAGCCGGTGCGGCGGGGTTCCTCCAGGGTCCAGACCACACGGCAGGGGGCCTTGATCATGCCGGCGAGGGTGACGGTGACGTCGACGCCGGGGGCGGCTCGTTCCGCGCTCGCGTCGACGCCGACGCCCATGGCCCGGTGCATCTCCCAGGTGAGCACCGCCTCCGAGGCCCGTTGGAAGACCTCCTCGCCCTCCCCGAGGCGGGTGCGCACGTTCATGGGATGGAAGCCCGGCGGGCAGAAGTGCTCCTCGCGGGTGGCGCCGACATCGGCGTAGGTGAAGTCCTCCGGTGACATGGTCCCCAAGAGTAGGGC
>NZ_JBHUQX010000488.1:0-6353 GCF_042674225.1 Streptomyces sp. NPDC056948 | reverse complement strand
GGTCAGGCCGCGTGTTCAGTGCCGGGTAGCGGAGGTAGCGGACTTTCCGGGGGTGGGGGGCAGTAGCGGGCCCACGCGTCCCTCAGATCGGCGACGTAGTAACCCTTCAGCACGCTCCCGGCGGCCTTGATGTTGCGGGAGGTGATCGGCTCGTTGTCGGCCGTCATGTACTCGGCGAGCATCCGAGACAGGCGCCGGTTGTCGAGCGGCTTGCCGTGCAGGTCCGCCCACGGAGCGTCGTCCAGGGCGTTGAGCCGGTCCAGAATCGCGACCGTGGGCAAGCGGTCGATGCCGACCATGACGTGGTCGCGCAGATCGGTCAGCAGCCGGACCCCGAGGCTGCCTTTGTCGTTGGCCTTGGACGCTGCGACCAGGAACACGCAGGCTTCACGGGCCCGGTCGGGCCAGTCCCCGCCGACAGCGTCCGCGACCGCGAGCAGCGGTTCCCATACGTCGGCAGGCCGGTCGGTGACGCCCTCGGGCATGGTCGGCCACACGTTCATGACCCGCTCGCTGACCTGCTCTGCCCATGCTGCGAGCCGGTCGCGCAGGGCGAACCCTTCCTTCTCGTGGATGCGGGTGCGGTAGGGCTCGATCGTCTCGTTGCGGGCCCTGCGGCGCATGCGGATGTTCACGGAGCGGTCCCGGATGGTTTCGGGCAGGTAGCCGAGCCCGGCCACGGCGACGGCGGCGTAGGAGTGGAATGCCTGCACGGTCTGGTTGGCGCCGTCGCCCACGCAACGGAACATCGGCCGATTGCGGCGGTGTCCTGCGTTGATGAATCCCCGGAGCTGCTCGTTCTCCCCGGCCTTAGGGCCGAAGATGGTGTCGATTTCGTCGAAGAGGATCGTGGGCCGCTTGCCGTCGACGCCGGCCACCGCGCGGAAGAGCGCGGCAGCGGAGGCGTCGACTGCGGCCATCGGATTGGGCACGAGCGTTTCCACGATCTCCAGCGCCCGGGACTTTCCTGACCCCGGCTCGGGGGACAGGAAGGCGAGGCGGGGGGTGGACTCGAAGCAGTCGAGCAGGTGGGCGTGTGCGTCCCACAGAACTACGGCCACGTAGGCGGCTTCCGTGGGGAAGACGTTGAAGCGGCGGTGGAAGGCTTCCACCTCGTTGAGCAGCGCGGCCCCGTCGATGGTTGGGGTCATGCGGCGGCCCTCCTTTCGGGGGTTGCGGTGAGAGCTCCGGAGCAGGCGGATCGGTGGGCGTCGTACTCGGTGACCAGCGCGGCCACCTGGTCGGGGCCGGTGGCGGTGGCGGTCTGTCCGCAGGGGCAGGCGTAGGCGGCGGCGGGCAGGGCGCCGGGCCGGGTGGACCAGCGGGCGCCGTCGTAGTGGTGCCGGTAGACGGGCGGGGCGAAGATCCGGATGCCGGGGGCGTCTGGTGTCGGGTCGGCTCCGGGCCGGGCCGGGGACCGGTTCGAGCGAAGGGCAGTGAGGACGCCCTTGCGGGCGGCGCCCTTCGGTTCGCCCGGGGCCGCACGATCCACAGGTTGTGGAGCGGCGTGCTGACTGGTGGTGGGGGCGGTGGGGCAGTCCAGGCGGGGGGAGTTGGGGGCGGTCATGAGGCTGCCTGCCGTTGTGTGGCGTGGGCGATGACCCAGTCCATGGCGCTGCGGATGGTGGTGCGGCACTCGGCCGGCGGTAGTCCGCTCGCCTCCCCCGCCGCCTGGATTGCCTGCTCCGCCGCGTCCCGGGGGAGGTCGCCCCACGCGACGAACCGGGCTACCTTGCAGGCGCTCTTGTGCAGGGTGTTGTTGCGGCCGTTCGGCCCGCCCTCGACGGCACCGGCGATGACCGCGCATTCGCGTTCCAGCGCCGCGCGAGCGGCCCGTGTGCCGTCCCGTAGCGGGGCCAGGTCCACGACGGTGGGCTTGGTCGGCTCGGTGAGCAGCGTGGCCAGCCACGCCGGGAGCGGTGCGACCGGCGCGTCGTCGGTCACCTCGTACGTCCCGTCGGGGGTGGTGCTGCCGGGGGCGACGACGTAGCCGCCCCAGGCGCGGGTGTCGATGTGCGGTCCGAGACGGTTGGCGCTGTTCTTCAGCCGGACCCCGGTGGGGGCGGTGAAGTACAGGTGCTCCCCGCCGCGTGCGGTCCGCACCCGGTAGGTGTCGGGGACGGTGTGGCCGGTGCGCTCGCAGAGCGCTGCGAGGGAAGTTGCGCCGTCAGGCGCTCCTTTCGGCTCTTCGGGCTTGCACACATCCAGGTCGATGACGAGCAGCCCGGCCGGGCCGGTCGCGATCCCCACGTTGTACGGGCGCAGCGCCCACGTGGCGTGGATCAACGCGGGGTCGGTGGTGGCGCGCTGCTCGGGCGTGCGGTGCCCGTCCGCGCAGCGCCCGGTGCTGGGGCAATCCCGTTCGGGGTGCCCGGCAGGCCGCTTCGTGTACGGATGCAGCGGGATGACCGGCCAGCCGCGCTCCGCCGCGGTCAGGGCGGAAGCGAGCCGCGGCAGACAGGTCAGATCCACGGTCAAGGCCTGGTTCATGCTGCACTCCGATCGATGAGCAGCGTCTGCCGATGGGTGGGGATGGCGCTGATCACTCGGGTACGCCACTTCAGGGCGTAGTCGATGCAGTTGGCACAGTTCTTGTGCGTGGTGTGGCCAGGCAGAGGCGGACGCCGGCGGGCGTGGGAGCTCCAGGCCGCGGAGTCCGCGGAGGCGAGCAGGTGCCCGACGCGTTCCAAGCCCAGGATCTTGAAACCGAAGCCATGGAGCTTGAAGCCGTGTGCAGCCATCGCGGTGACAATCGCGGCACCCTCGCGGGTGGACTGCAACCGGCACACCGACCCGAGCCCCACCACCGGCTCACGCCGCAGGTCGACCCCAGCGTTCTCGAACAGTTCCACGCACCGCTCGTACTCCGGGATGCTGCGACCCTGAAGAACGGGAGCGATGCGCAGGTCCGGCGCGAGGGAGCGCAGTTCGAGGAAGTTGGCGACGGTGCGGCGCTGGTGTTCGGCGACACTGAGATGGGTTCCGACGAAGTGCTGCCCCTGGAAGGTGCCGCCGTGGATGATGGCTTCCTCGCACATCCAGTCCTGCTGTGCGGCCCAGTCGTAGGGGCCGACGTGCTCCCAGATGCGGCGCAGGTCATCGACGTACTGGCGGGGCGAACGGGTCCAGGTGCCTTTGTTCTTCAGCTCCATGAACCCGCCCGAGTCGACCGCGTAGGGGCCGCGGGCTTCGTCCCACTTGATGGCGCGGTCGAAGTGCTCGGACTTCAGGAACAGCGGCACGTCGGTCAGGCGCAGCCAATGCCGCTTGTGGGTGGTCAGGTAGAACCGCATTCCGCCCGCGGCGGGAGCTCCCGCCGCTAAGGCTCGCGGGATGGTCGTGGGTTGCGTCATGCTGGGAGACCTCCAACAGGTCTGATGAGGACGGGTTGGACAAGGGCGGCCCCGCGACTTTGGCGAGACGAGGGGGCCGCCCTTGGCGTAGCTAGCGGTTGGTGTTGCGGGCGAACACGCCGCGGGTGTGTGAGGTGGTGTTCTCCTGGTTGACCGGGCCGGTGTAGTGGTGGTGGGTTTCGGTGCGGGTGGCCTTGAGGGAGCGCAGCGCGGTTCCGATGGCCGCGACGACGGCGGCCAGAGCGGCGATGGGCAGGGTGACGAACAGGACGCTCGTCAGGGACACGGCGGCGAAGCCCTGGCAGGCGAGCCAGACGCCGCACCCGACGCCGACGCACGCGGCACCGACGCCGATACCCGCGACCGCGGTGCCGGCGGCCCATGCGGGGACGATCCGGCGGTCGGGCTGGGGCACCGGGGGCGTGCTGCCGTAGGCGGGCAGGGGGCTGGGGTCCCGGTAGGCGGTGGGCATCTCGGGCGCGGGCTGGTAGGCCTCGGCGATGATCCGCCGGGCCTCGGCTGTGGCCTGCTCGTCAGTCATCCGGACGTCGGTCTGGCTCGTGCTGGGGGTGGTCTCGGGGTGCATGCGGAATCCCTTCCGGCAGTTGGTCAGGGAGGCGGAGACACCCCCTTCGGGGCGCCGTGTGGAGGGGGTTTCAGGGGCCTGACCTGCGGTGCCTCCCTGACTCCCTGAACGATCATTCGTGCAGGTCAGAGCCAGGGAGGCGGGCCAGGGAGGGGGTCAGGGAGTTCTCCCTGCCTCCCTGACCGTTCGGGGGTCGGCTCCCTGTCATCCGTCGGTGGAAGCGGAACCCTCGTCGTCGCGGTTGGCGAGGGCACGGGCGACGCGGTCGCGGCCGACGACCATGCGGCCGTCGGACTTGTACGGCTCCGCGCCGGCGTCCTCCAGCACGCGCTTGAGGTCGCCGGGCGTCCACGTGCCGTAGGCGTCCTCGTTGAGCGCGGAGAGCCGCTTGAGCACATCGGCGGTCAGGACGCGGGAGGCGTCACCGAGGACGGACGCGATGTCGGCCAGCGGGTCACGCTCTTCGCCCCGCTCGACGACGTGCAGGGTGGTGACACCGTCGCGCAGCGCCTTGGCCCGCCCGGCGATCTCCTTTGCATCGTCGGTGCTGATGTAGTGCGTGCGCACCGTGATGGACGCCTGCCCGGCCGGGATATCGATGCCGCTGGAGGAAACGACCAGAGTTCCCTGGTCCAGGCCCTGCCGGAGCAGGTGCGGGGAGGCGCCGCCGTCGACGGCCTTGTCTCCCAGCGCCATGCGGGCCTGCGACTCGGTACCGAGGGCGAGGGAGGCGCGGGTGTGGGCGCCCTCGCGGACGAGCTTGGGGAGGTTCTGGTCGGTGGGGTCCTGCGTGCCCTGCCACAGCAGGACGTTGACCGCGCGGCCCTGGTTGTGGATCTTCCGGCATGCCATGAAGTACCGGGACTCATTCCTGGACCCGCCATAGGGGCGCTTCTGCTCGTCCTTGACCGGGCACATGAACGCCACCTGCGCCTCGTCCACCAGCAGGATCAGCGGCGGGAAGACGCTGCCGGGCGGGGCCTGGAGGCGGCGGTTCATCTCCTCCACCCCGTCCTCGACCATCTCGGTCGCCTCGATCACGTGCTCATCGGTCGGTCCCTGGATCAGGATGGTGGCGAGCCCGTCGAACATGTCCCAGTCGCCCACGCCCTTGAGGTCGGCGATGCGGAACTCCGCGCTGCGATCGAAAGCGAGCCACAGCGCGAGCGCCCGCAGCGCGGCCGTCTTGCCCTGGTTGGACAGGCCCGTGACCAGCAGCATCCGCTGATACGGGCTCAGCAGTGCCGCATCGCCGCGCAGGTCCTGCCCCCAAGGGGCGCGCCCCTTGGCGTAGTCAGCGGTGAGCGACTCGTCGGTGACCAGCGGAGACGGGCCGATCGGCTCGTCCAACGCCCCGGAATCGGCGATCCACAACCTGACCGTGCGGGCGGCCTGCGGGAGGGTGATGAACACCTCGTGCTCATGCCGGGTGAGGTTCTCGGCGAGCTTGCGCCGCCGCTGCTGCACCTCCACCGTCGACACCCCCGACGGGAGCGTGACGTCGACCTCGACCCCGCATCCGGCGATCCGGATCGGGCCGAGCATGGAGGCGCCGGCGTCGCCCATTTCCTTGATGGCGTTGCGCAGGGCGGGCACGCCGAGGTCGCGCAGGGCCTTGACGACGATGGACGGGGTGATCGGCTCACCCTCCCCGTTGCGGACGTTGTCGGGCAGGGCCCACTGGGGTGCGGCCTGCTGCTTGCGGCCGACTGACCACAGGGCGAGCAGGGCGAACAGCGGCCCAAGGGTGACGGCGTAGGGCCAGACGACCTGGACGATGGTGATGAGCAGGCCGATGAACTCGATCACCGCAGTCAGCGGCGTGATGACGTCGGCGACGTCCTTGGTGTTGAGGGCCATCACGATGCCGAGGGCGACCAGGGTTCCGATGCTCATCCCCGTGCCGACGGCCACCCCCTTGGCGGCGTCGAGCGGGGAGTGCAGCAGGTCCATGCGGCGCCGGTGCCGGGCATCCCGGAAGCGCTGCAACCGCTCCTCCCACTCCTCGGCCAGCTCGTGATTCCCCGCGGCTTCCGCCGCCCGGATCATGCGCTCGTAGCGGGAACCGGTACGGCCGTCCCAGGTGCGGCGGGCCACGATCCGGCCCCCGTTGAACGTGTAGAGCCCGTGGCGGGCCGCCGCGCGGAGGGTGGTCGTGGTGCGCTCGTCGGTGGCGATGCGCTTCACCGCCCGCCCGGAGCGCACCCACCCCGGCACCGGCGCCGGGGCCGGGGCCGGGGCGTCCGGCACCACGGTCAGTGTGGTCACCGACGCGTCCTGAGCAGCAGGCTCGGGGGTCTTGTGGAGGCGTACGACGTTGTCGGACATGCTGAGGGTTCTCCTGACTGCCCCCATCGGGGGCGGGAGTTGAGGGAGAGGCGTCGGGGCGGCCGGGTCCGTGGCAGGGTTGGCCG
>NZ_JBHUQX010000487.1:0-6354 GCF_042674225.1 Streptomyces sp. NPDC056948 | reverse complement strand
GTCTCCTTGTCCTTCTTGGCGTTGTCGCGGTGCACCTTCGCCGCGTCGGCCGCGGCCTTCGCCTGGGACTCGGCCATCGCCGCGGCGGCCTTGCGGAACTCCGCCTTCGACTGCGCGGCCTGCGCGAGAGCACGCTGCGCGATGGTCGCGCTGTCGCCCGCGGACGCCCTGGTCGCCGCCTCGGCGGTCTCAGCGGCCTTCACCATCGCCGTCAGCGCCGCCACCGACCCCTTGGTGACCTGTGCTTTCTGCTGACCGACCAGCAGGCCACGGCCCCGCGGCGCGCCGGCGGCATCCGCAATGCCGTACGCGGCCTGCTCAGCCGTATCGGAGGCGGTGGCCGCCTTCTTGGCGTTCTCGAGCTGGGTCTTGAGCGTGGCCAGGTGCTTCTTCGCTGCCGCCTGGGCGTCGGTGACGACCTTCTTCGCCTTGTCGAACTCGGCCTTGTCCGGGTACAGCGGGCTGTCCGTGCCCTTGTGACCGGACGGCTTGATCAGGAACTTCTGCGACGCGGCGTTCTTGCAGTCCAACAGCCGCGCGTCCGTGCTCTTGGTGAACGCACTCAAGTCCAGGCACTTGCCCGTGCTCACGCTCTTCAGAGGCGCGGTGGCACGGACGTCGCCCTTCCACGACTGCCCCTTGGACTTGTAGCAGTCATAGATCTGGATCTTCGTGCCGTTCGCCGACGCGTTCCCGGCCACGTCGAGGCATCTTTGGGAGCCGACATTGCGGAGGTAGAGGTTGTCCTCGCTGCCCTCCAGCGTCCACTGCTGGGCCCCGCCGCCGTTGCAGGTGTAGATCTGCACGGGCGTGCCGTTGGCCACCTTGCCGCCCGCGACGTCCAGGCAATGGCCCGCCGCGCCCGGCACCTGGATCACCACAGGACTGTCGCCGATCCAGCCCAGCCCGCCGGCCGACCAGTAATCCTGCCAACGGGCGGAGTAGTCCGCCATCCACGACTGGCCGAGGACCTGTCCCAGGGTGAACGTGCCCTCCTGCAACGCCTTGGTGGCGGTGACGTTGGCACCGAGGATCTGCTGGCGCTGCGTGGCCTGCGAGGCGATCTCCTGCTGCCACTCGGCGGACGCCTGCGCCACCTCCTTGCCCAGAACCCGGTTCGGGTCGATCGGGGCGTGCCACGAACATGAGGCGAAGCGGGCCTTCAGATCCTCGACCGCTATGCGGTACTCCGGGGTGTCCGCAGCCGGGGCCGTGCGAGGGAATCCGCCGGAGCCCAGGAAGATACGAGCGTCATCGGCGAACACCCGGGGAACGAACAACTCGTTGGGTTCGATCTTCCCCGAGTTCTTCTTCCAGACCTTCCACGCCTGCTGTTCCTGCGGTGTTCCCCCGGTGGTGTACTGCGGGTCACCGACCGCGAGAGCGGCGGCCTTCGTCTTGTCGTCAGCGGTGGGAGAGGGGTCGTAGAACGGCGAGAACAAGTCGACCGACTTGAAGTACGACTGCCACAACCACGGAACCAGTCCGGTCTTGTCGAAGACCTCGAACTCTCCGGGCGGCTCGTCAGGGTAGGAGCTTAGGCCCATGACGGTTTTGGCAAACGCCAACTCCTGGTCATTGGCCTTCTTGAGCCACTGGTCGCTGCTGGCGCTGTCCGCGTAGGAGGCCTGGTGCAGGGGAGAGTTGTTGTCGGCGAGGTCCCGCTTGAGCTTCTGGTGGAGCTGGTCGGGAGGCAGCCCGATGGAGTTGTGCGCGAGGCCGAACAGGTTGGGCCCGCCCTTGCGCAGGGCGTCGACGGCCACACACTGATCCTCGCGCAGCTGCTCAGCCGCTTTGGTGTCGAACCCGTCGTACGAGTCGCCCGTCGCAGCCACAGGCGCGGTGCGCTGTTCGGCGCCCCTGCCGAACTGCTGGCCAGGCTGGACGACCAGGCCACCGAGGACGGCCAAGGCAGCGATGGACGTGGCAGCCGAGGTTAACGCTGTTGATGTTCGGGATCTGGGGTTGAACAACCCCGGTCTGAAGCGCAAAGGGGCATCCTTTGTAGCAAAACGGACGGCGGCAGGCGGGAGCCGCCCTAGAGACGGTGGGACGAGCGGATCAGCCCGCCCGGACAGCGGCGAGCGAGTAGGTGTTCCAGCGAGCCGGCGTCACGGCATGACGGACCATCTCTCCCCCGTGACGATGCCCCCCCTGGGGCGCCAATGACGTGCGCGCGTCACAACGAGGATGGTCGACGCCTCATGCGGTACACGCGGCGATCAACTTAGCCACAGGTCAACCGGGCACGGCAAGCGCTGTCCCCGATGCCCGAACCCTCAACGGGAAATCATTTGCGCGGCGCGGCAGCTGCAAACGCCGAGCTCACAGCGGGAATTATCTGTGTGGGACACGTAAAGAAAAGGTGTAGACGCCGAAGACTCCCTGCCAAAGTTTGACCGAAAGTTACCTACTCGCCGGTAGTCCGATGATGTCTCCATGGGAGTTGCCGCTCGGGCGGCGTGTCGGACTCGCCGCCCGCACCCCCAACAGCACCGGTGCGGTACGACGGGTGCTGATCGGCGACTACTCCCCCGAGGACTGCGACGACCACCAGGGACCTGGCGCGCGAACTATGCTCTACCCACCACATCACCGGCACCCGGGCAGAGGCTCAGGAAGATGCCATGCAGATCGCAGCTGCCCCTCAAGCACATATCGCTGGCCAGGTAGCACCACTGCAGGCGGAGTACGCCGTACCGGAGTCCGCTGACGGTGGCCTCGAGAAGGAAGCCGTACGCATGGCCCACATAGCCCACGCGTTCAGTATTTCCCGCCTCGTCCCGGCTGCCCTCTCCCGTCTCACACCCTCTGCCGCACCGAAGCGAACTGGGCCATGACTCTCTTCGATCGCAGTCTCATAGAAAGCCCCACTGCCGTCTACGCACACCTGCGCTATAGCGCCGCGGTGCACCGCACCACTACTCCAGATGGTGAGCCACTCTGGGTGATCACCCGCTACCGGGAGGCCCGCGCCTCGCTGGCGGATGGCCGCCTGTCGCTGGATAAGGCAAACGCGAAAACCTGTGGTAGCTATCAGTCGTCCATGCCACCCGAGCTCGACGCCTATCTGCTCAACATGGACCCACCCGACCACACCCGTCTGCGCCGTCTCATCTCAAGAGCCTTCACGCCACGGCGCATCGCAGCCCTCCGCACCCGGATCCAGGCCATGACAGACGCCCACGCCAGTACGTGGCAACCAGCAGGACCCGGTCCTCCAGTGGCAGACCCCCACGGCCGACCCCGACGTGCAGCGTCTGCACCTTGAGACCGCACAGCGGTTCCCAACTTGCCGAACTGGCGCGGGTTCAGCCCGCTGACGGGCATTATCCAGGACGGCGCCGCTCCGTGATCACACCAGCCATGCTGTGATCATTTCACTGCTGACCCGCTGGACCTCGGGGTTTCACCCAGGCTTCCTGCCGCCCGCGAGCCGCCGACGCCACCAAAGGTCAGAGCGCCACTGTCGGCGGTCGGCAAACGGGTCGGGAAGGGTGCGCTTGAGGTAAACAGTGTCAAGAGAGACCACTTGGCGCTCCAATTCGGCACGAGCCCGGACGGGCAGCAGCTCCAGAACCAGCTCGAGCACGTCGCGGGCATGCCTCACGTCCTCAAAGGAACAGCCGCGGCACGAGCACTCCGCGTTCTGCGGATAGAGAGGCCGACGTCCAGGCGGTTCCAGAAACGCTTGATAACGCCGCAGCGCACGGTTGGTGGCACCGGGATAGACGTAATAGTCGGCCGACAGCCTCTCTGCTCGATGTATCGCGAGGCTGGTGCGGGCAGAGAGCCCGTGGATCCGATCCGGCGGCGGGTCCTCCCAGGCGCGAGGACCTTGCTGTTCGACGCGCAGGGCGCCTGGCCGTCTACGCGGCATCGGCCTTTCGGTATGCAGTCATGGACGTCATCATGCCAGCACCCACGCCCCCGCGATCAGGAGTAACGGGGCAATCCTTGAAACGTGTTGCAGAAGGCTGTGATCAGGGCATTTCCCTTGTATGCGTGGGGTGTTGAGGCCTAATACTGCAGCCGCATTTACGGGAGTCTGTGGTCGCGGTCACCGGGTATGTGCCCAGCCGGTGACCGGCGGGGCTCTCCAGTCACTGGTTCGCCTTTGCAGGCTCTGGCGCCTTGCCAGGCCAGACCGTGGTCACTATGGGCCAGATCAGGCTGTAAATGAGGACTTTGGTAAGGGGGTTGAGCCACACGAGTAGCAGAGCGCCCTTGTCGAGGGTGCCGACCAGCACCACCAAGCCGAAGATCAGGCCGACGCTGATCGCGTAAGCCAGCAGGAACCAGAACCAGGACTTCCAGGCATCCGTGACAGCCGCGCGGCCGTAGAGCTCCGGACGCGGTGGAACGGCGGCTCCGCTGAAGCGGCGGGCGAGCTTCGCATCGGCCCAGCGGACGGTGCGGTGGCCGTAGACCACGGTGATTCCGAGGTAGGCCGCCGACAGTCCGTGCCAGACCGTTGGCTCAGCATCGTCCCGGATACTGAACACGGTGGCCCCCAGCAGCACGACGTCGATCAGCGGGACGCACAGCAGCAGCGCGCCGCCGAGGTTCCGCCGGCCGGCGGCATAGCGCGCAGTCAGGCCGCCTACGAGGAAGACCCAGAAGAGCACATCGCAAGCAAGAATCAAGTAAAGGATGACGCAGCCCTCCAGCGCACAACGTGATCACTATTGTCCCGGGCGGCCTTGGTCCGGCACCCGGATTCAGTCAGTGCTATGGGGGTTGGTGGCCGCGGCGGCGATAGTGGTTGAGCCGGGCTCGATGCTGGTGTCGGCGGCGCCAGCGTGACCAGTGCAGGATGTGGTCGGTCCCGTGCCGGACGTGTGGACGAGTTTGTTCAGCAGGCGGCGGATCTCGTTCACGGTCAGTCGGATCAGGTCGCCTCGGTGTCCCCCTTTTCTCCCGTGGCAGCCCGGAGGGCGGCCAGATGGGCGGCGGCCGCCATGGCCAGGGTGATGTGCCGGTACCAGGCCGGATAGTGACGGACCTGATAGTGGTCCAGGCCGGCCTCGTTCTTCGCCGCCTGAAAGGCTTCCTCGATCGCCCAGCAGGCCCCCAGCGGCACGGACGAGCTCCGCGAGCGGGGTGTCGGCGCGGGCGTGGGTGAGGTAATAGGCGCGTTCGCCGTCGGCCAGGGACCGGCGGAGTAGCAGACCGTCTTCGAAGCCATCCGTGCGCTGGCCGGGCAACGAAACCATCGCCCAGGCGTATTCGCGTGGGCCGTGGGCGCCGTCGCCGGCGGAGCGGATCTCCCATGCGTCCTCGGGCAGGATGGCCGAGACGGTGCGGGCGTTCTGCCCTCGGGGCCCGCACCGGTGCTTGCAGCCGATCGCCAGCACGTAGCCGAGCCGCCTCTGGGCGAGCCAACTGCGCAGCACAGGGTCCTGGCCGTAGACCTCGTCCCCGGTTACCCACCGAAACGGCACCCCGGCGTCCACCGCCCTCGCCAGCATCGCCCGGGCCAGGTCCGGTTTGGTGGCAAAGCCGACGCCTGCTCCCCGACGACCTGCAGCACATGGCCCTGTACTACCGGGCCAAGGCCCACCGCGACCTCGGGGACAGCCCGGCCTCCCGCGCCGGAATGCAGGCCGTCGCCGACGGCGGGGGCCGCCTTTCCCCTGCCGCCCGCCGCGGACTCGCCCATCTCGCCCGTATGGCCGGCGACTTCCCCACCGCCCTGGCCACCGCCCACACCCTGGGCTGGGAAGGCCGCCACCACCGCGTCGAAGGCGACATCTGGTGGCCCCACGGAGCCATGGACCGCGCCGCCGCCTACGCCGCCGCACGCGACGAAGCCGAACACCACGGTGTCACCGGTGAGCGCGGCAACAGCCAGGCGCACCGCGCCTTCGCCCTGGCCTTCACTGACCCAGCCGTCGCCGACGACGAACTCGCCCTCGCCGAGCAGCTGCTGGCCGGCGTCGATCTGCGCGCCACCACCCTGATCACCCATATCGCGGCACTCGCCCGCGACGCCGGCCGCACCGACGCCGACATCGACGACCGCGCCCAGGGGCTGCGCGCCGAGATCCGCACCGCGGGCGTGACGTACACCGAGCTCGCCCTGGACCTCGCCCTCGCCTTCCACCACGCCGTCCGCGACGACCACGACCAGGCGACCGCGACGATCGCCCGGCTGCGCGAGAACACCCGCGGCGGCGACTTCGCCTACTACGGCACCATCGCCGCCTTCATGGCCGGCCAGCCCGTCACCCAGACCTCCCGCGTCCGGTGGGCCGACAGCGAGCCGGCCACCCGCGAGCGCTGGCACGCCCTGGTCGCCGCCCGGCGACGCCACCTCGGTACCCGGCAGTAGTCGTAGGCCCGCGCTGATGT
>NZ_JBHUQX010000486.1:0-6361 GCF_042674225.1 Streptomyces sp. NPDC056948 | reverse complement strand
CTCGAGGACAAGACCCGGCCTCAGTTGTACGCGAGGAGGTCAGGACCAGCGGTTCGGGTGCCAGAATCCTCTTCGCGAACGCCTGCGGCGAAGAGGTCCGTGGCTGTACTGAACCTCGCGCCTTCTCGCCCCCATAGCGCTACCAACTAATTGCAGCGACTTTCTGCTCGGTCAGGGATCGGGCCAGGTCCGCAGTCGGGGGCTGGATCCCGTTGCAGTGCCTTCACGCGACACCGGCGGCGGCAACCAACCTCCAGGATCTCGCGGTAACGCCGGACGGCAAGGATGTCGTCACGGCCAGCGGCGTCGTCCCGTACTGCCAGGCGGTCTACATCACCCTGAACGGCGACGTCGCGGCGGGCACCTTCTCTTGGTACGACCCGGACGTGCACGTCTTCAAGCCGGGTGTCTCGACACCGCTGCGGCAGTACGACTTCCCCAACACCGGCACCAGCAGCGGCGCGGACACCCTCGCGCCGGCGGGCCTGGCCTGGGCACCGGACGAGAGCAAGCTGTTCGCGATCTCGGAGAACAGCAGTGACGTCTACTCGCTGCGCGTCTTCGACGCCGCGACGAAGGCGGAGTAGGCCTCCGGAGAGACGGTGAGTATGCCGGCCTCGGGGTTCTTGGAGTCGCGCAAGGCGACGCCGAGCAGACCGAGGTCGGCGACCTCGACGCAATCGCCCCCGGTGTTACCGCTGTACGACGACTTACGCCACCGCGCGTTGCTCAGGTTCTGGCTGCTCCCCATAGCGCTCCTCCATCACGCGCGCGATCAGTGCCGCCGAGTCCCTCGCGGAGAGGGCAGCGGCCTGCAAGGAAGCGTAACGGCGCGCGGCTTCCCTGACAGTGTCGGGGTTGGCCGTCATATGGCCGGAGATCATGTCCTCGGTGTAGACGATCTCGGGGTCGTCGTCGAAGCGGAGGGCGTTGAACGATCCCACGAGGCTGGCGTGCTCGCCGGCCCTGAACGGAAGCACCTGGATGTTCACCCAGCGCTGGTCCCGGAAACTCAACAGGTGCGCGAGTTGGTTGCGCATGATCTCGTGGCTGCCGATCGGGCGGTACAGCGCCGCCTCATCCAGCACCACGAGCGTCAGCGGCGGCTGCTTGCCCTTCAGAATGCGCTGGCGCTCCATGCGAGCCGCCACCAGGTCGTCGAGGTTGTCCGGCATGCCGGTTGCCAGGACCGCCCTCGCATACTCCGGCGTCTGCAGCAGTCCGTACACCAACTGACCCTGGTACGTGGAGATGTAGGTCGCCTTCGCCTCCATCTCCGCATACGCCTGAAACCACGCCGGGAGTTGGCTCCGCAGAACCAACCCCACCAACCGCGAGAAACACCCGTCCGTCATCAACGCCGCATCCGCCCGCTCAGCGAACTCCCTGGTCGGGACCTTGTGGGCCGTTTCGATCTGGCCGACAAGAGAGCCCGTGCAGAAGATGCAGTCCCCTAGCTCCTTCTGGGACAGCCCCGCGCTCTCGCGGTAGCGGCGGAGCTCGGAGCCGAAGTAGTCCAGCGGTGAGGCGGTGGGGTCGAGTCGGCGGATGTTGGGCATGGAGTGGTCACCCCCAGGTCCGAACGCGGCACGGCGTTCATTTCGGTCTGTAGCCGAGCGTAATCACTCGACTCCACCCTGGTGGCATGAATCACGCAACCCACCAGCCCTGGCCAGGACTTGACTCCCCGGGCTCCCGATACGGCACCGACTTCACGCTGGGCGAGCACTCCGCCCGGCATCTGCGCCGGATCCTCAGGGTGTATCTCACGGCCTGGGAGATGAGTGAACTGTGCGACCCGGCCGGCCTCGCTCTCACCGAACTCGTCGCCAACGTCGTACGCCACACGCCCGACCGGCGCGCCGCGGTGCTGATGACGCGGTGGCCGGACGGGCGTGGGGTGCGGGTGGAGGTCACGGACTCCTGCCCGCGACCGCCGCTGTCCACAACTGTGGACGAACTCGCCGAAGACGGACGAGGCGTGCTGATCGTCGACGCGGTCACGGACCGGTGGGGGTGGGATCCACTGCCCGACCGGCCCGGAAAAACCGTCTGGTTCGAATGCGACGTGAAGCCGAAGAATGTGAAGCCGAAGAATGAATAGCGACTAGCTGGAATTCCCGCGTGCGCGAGAATCGCGAATATAGCGCCACCCGAAGTAGAAAACTCCGAGAGCCCCTGCCGCCGCGCCGACGCCGCACATCGCCGTCGCCCACACGGCCATGTCCCGTGTGATCCACAGCAGACTCACCACGACCAGCGCTATGGAGAACAGCAGGCGTTCTCCATAGCCCGGGCCGCGACGGCCGATCAGTCCCCGGTCGCCGTGCACTTGTACGTCACGCCCTTCATCTTGATGTCGCGGTACCCCACCTTCACGGTCGGGTTGGTGGGAGCGACATCCGTTCCGCCGCCACCGCCGGTGTCCTTCTTGCGGCAGTAGTAGCCGAGCGCGTCGAGCTTCTTGATGTCACTCATGGCCTGGTACTTCTTGTAGGACGCGATCATCGCCGCTCGCCTCTCCGCGGGCGTGGCCTCCTTCGCCTTCGTGTAGGCGTAGCACCCGATGCTGGCGCCGATCCCGACCCACGAGGCGCCCTTGGCCAGGGCCTTGGTGAGGCCTGCCGCGCCGCTGCCGATCCCGAGGACCGCGCAGATCTCGTCCGCCCCGGCGCGGAGTTCCGGCTGTGCCGGAGCCGCTTGTGCCGTCTGCGCTCCGGCGGCACACAGCGCGCCGGTCATCGCGAAGGCGATTACGGAAGAAATTCCCTTGCTTCGTACGCTCACGAAGTCCATCCCCGTTCCCCGTTTACTTCAATTGCATGGTCAGTGCGAAATTGAGGCTACCCACGGGGACACACGTACGCAATGGAGGAGTTGTGAACATCATTGGGAGGAGATTCAACCGGGTAAAACTTTCTTCAACGCCTCGTCAAGGCTTTTCGCTATCTCCGCGTCACCCGGCCGGCTTCCCCCCGGGCCCCGCGGAGGGCCGTACAGCGCGTCGAGTTCGGTGATGAGGGTGCGGTTCACCGCGCCGTACAGGGGCGTGACCGGGCGGCGGACGGCCTCGCGGAGGGCCGGGTACAGGATGTCGCGGGAGTAGCTGGTGCCGTCGGCGAAACGGTCGGGGGGCGTACGGACCGTGCTCTCGCCGGTGGGGGACGCCGAGGGCGTCTCGGCGTACGCGGGGGCGTGGCGGCAGTCGGGGGCGGTGCCGGACTCCTGGTAGGCGGAGGCGCGGGTCGCGGCGAACCCGGCGCGCAGCAGGCAGCGTTCGCTGTCCGGGTCGGTCAGGAACGCGATGAGTTCCTCGGCCTTCGCGGCCCGTTGGCCGGTCATGGACGAGGTGACGGCGAGGTTCTGGCCGCCGAGCACCGCCTTGCCGGGCAGCCGGGTCACACCGAGCTTGCCCTTGAAGGTCTCGTAGAGGGTGGGATAGACGTACGGCCAGTGCCGCAGGAAGGTGGTGCGGCCCTCGGCGAAGGCGCTCAGCGACTCGGCCTCGCGGGACTCGTAGGCCTCGTCGAGCGTGTAGGGCTTCGCCGTACGCCCCCGCAGTTCGGTCACACCCGCCGTCAACTGCTGCTCGGTCGCGACGTACTTGCCGTCGCGGTCGGTCAGCTCGAAGTCCGGTACGGCCGAGGCGAACGCCTCGATCGCGTTGACGGTACGGCCCTCATAGGCGGCGAGCTGGGTGGTCCAGCCCGCGTTCTTGTCCTCGGGGCCGACGGCGTCGATCAGATCGCGCAGTTCGTCCCAGGTGACGCCGTCGCTGAGCTCGGTGCGGGAGGCACTGGCTTTCCGCAGATGGTCCTTGCGGTAGTACAGCAGGCCCGCGTCGCTGTTGAAGGGGACCGCGTACCGCTCGCCGTCCCAGTACGACGTGCTGTTCACGGACGGGATGAGGTCCTCGGGGGACTCGACGGCCGCGTCCGTCAGCGGACGGATCATGCCGGACTCGGCGAACTCCGGGACCCAGGTCACGTCGAGGTTCACCACGTCGTAGTCGGCGCTGCCCGACTGGAGGGCGCCCAGCAACTGGCTGCGCTGCTGGTCGGCGGAGCCGGGCAGTTCCACCAGGCGGGCCTGATAGCCGTGTCTGCCCTCCTTGGTGTTCCAGGCGTCGATGAGCTGCTGGCGGATGCCGTTCTTGCCGGTGACGTCCTGGCCGCTGGCCACCACGATCCGGGTGGAGGCGTCGGCGCCGGACGGCTGCTCTCGCCCCTCACCGCCGGTGCAGGAGGCGAGGGCGAGCAGCGACAGCAGGGACAGCACGGCTGCGGGCAGGCGGCGGGCCGTCATTCCTCCCCCGTTCCGATGCGGGCGACCTCGTCGTGCAGGGCGGGGACCAGGTCGTCCCCGGCGTCCAGGCAGCGGCCCCGGCCGGCCTCGGCGATGAGTGTGCCGGGGCGGCCGCTGTCGCAGGCCCCGCTGTTCAGGGTCACCATCGCCACGGGCACGCCCGCGGACCCGGCCCGGTCGACCACCTGCTTGAGCCGGTCGCCGGTCAGGCGGGTGTCGTCCTCGCCGTCGGTGAGGTACACGATGAGCTGCGGCCTTTCGTCCTTGGCGCCGCGCTCCCGCATGAACGTCAGGGCGTCCAGCAGGGCGGCGGGCGGATCGGCCTCCGCGTCCCGCACCTTGCCGGTGTCGAGAGCCTCCTCGGCGTCCTTGCGGGGGTGCGTGCCGAAGGGCAGCAGCTCGGTGTGCGTACGGCCCTCGAGGCCGTGCACGGCCCATATCCCGTACTCGTCCTCCCCACCGAGCCCGGGCAGGGTCTGCTTCAGGATGCCGGGGCCGCCGCTGGGGCCGTCCCACAGACCGGCCATCGAGCCGGAGCTGTCGAGCAGGAAGAGGACCCGGCCGGCTCCGTGCGCGTTGCCGTACCGCTCCAGTGCCCCGTCCAGATCCGACGCGTCGGCGGAGTCCCCCGCGCGGACGGTGTCGGTCAGACCGGCGGAATCCGCCGACCCGGCGTCGAGCAGGGCGTGGTCACCGCTCGCGGACCTGAAGCCCTGCTCGCCGAGCGCCGCCCGGCCTTCCGCACCGGTCAGCCAGGTGCGGAAGCGGTTCGCCTCCTCGTCGCGCGCGTTCGCGTCCAGGTCGCCGTGATCCCAGCGCACCCGCACGAACGTCGGTTCCAGGCCGGGTACGTCGTCGGGGTAGGCGGCGGTGCGCGGCACGCGTGTGGCCGGGTGGCAGCCGACCCCGCTCCTGAGCAGGAACTCCGGGACCAGGGCCGCGCCGCGGTCGTCCACGGCGTCGTCGTCGGGCAGCGTGCACAGCAGCTCGACCGCCGAGGGCTCGGGCCGCTCGGGCCGGGTGATGCGCCGCTCGGCACCGCGCACGTCGTCCCCGTCGCCGTACAGGCCCACGGTCGCCAGCAGTGCCGAGCCGGTGAAGCCGGGGTCGGGGCGGTGCACTTCGGCGGCGCCGGGCAGCCCCTCCAGGGCGTCGACCAGCTCCGCCAGCGACCGTCCGGTGGGCTTCCCGAGGGTGCGGGCGAGGTCCCGCGGCACGGCCAGCACCACCGGCGAATACGCGAACGGCTCGGCGTCCGGCTCCAGCCGGGCGAAGACCCGGTCCTCCTGTGCGGCGGTGACGCGGCCGACGTCGGCGCCGGTCGCGGGGATCCACACGTCCGGCTGGGGGCCGATGTCCCGCTGCGGGTTGTCGTCCTCGCGCGGCTGCTGCCAGGCGTCGGTCCGCTTGCCCAGCGCGTTGACCACGGTTGCGGCCCCGGCGCTGTAGACGGTGACGCCGCCGCGCCGGCAGCCGTCGTCCGTGGTGTTCGCGTCCGAGGCGAAGTAGGCGTCCGCGGCCGCCTGCATCGCCGGCTCCAGGTCGGGGTCGGTCAGCACGCGCAGCTCCAGGGACGGTGCGCAGGTCGCGGAATCGCCGATGAGGGCGAAGATCCCGTAGCCGCCGGCACCGGTGGCGAGCAGGGCCAGCAGGACGGTGAGCAGGGTCCGGCCCAGCCGGTCGGCGATGGCCCGGACGCTGTTGGCCGCGCGTCCGAGCAGGCGTGAGCGGCGGGGGCGGGGCGGGGGATCGGGCGTCGGCGGCGGGGGAGGCGGCGGCGGGGACGGCTCGGGCTCATCCGGCTCCGGCTCAATCCCGTCCGGCTCGGGCTCGGGCTCGGGCTCCGGCTCCGGCTCCGGCTCCGGCTCCGGCTGGGGTGCTGGTGCCGGAGGCGCAGGCGCAGGCGCAGGCGACGGCACCGGCCGCGCCGCCAGCAGGACGTCCGCGTCCGGGTCCCACGGTGGAGCCAGTGCCTGCGGTATCTGCGGGTCGTCCTCCTCCGCCTTGTAACCCGCCTCGTCCATCCGCTCCTTCACCGCGGCATACAGCTCCGAGA